>JAATGO010000146.1 GCA_015654605.1 Betaproteobacteria bacterium | reverse complement strand
GCTGGCTCAGCAGGCTTTCCAGATAGCTTTCAATGACGACTGTATCCTTGGTGGTATTGGTGGTCACGTGATCATGAGGTAAAAGACTTAGTGTAACAGGTGGGACAGCGCTGCGCTGGCAGCAGTACCAATTCTATCGAGAAAATCAGTGGACATTTCTTCACTAAAGCGAGCAGGATCTGGAGACCCTAGTATCAGCAAACCAACGATATTTGTTTCCAGGCGCAAAGGAACCATCGCGACAGATTGGATTGTCTCTGGTTCTGCTAACAAAGAGACTGCTTCAAATTGATTATTATGCCCGCAGAGGGGGGCAGATAGTCCAGCGGAAAATATGCGGATATCGTCTGAGATTGGAACCGCAAACCATTGATCAGCATAGGTTTGTGGCAGATCCCATAGCCTTAGTGTAGCCTGCGGCACGTTAAAAATGGAGCGTAGGTGATCCACTATTGTTTGTGGCATGGTGCTGTCCCGTTGTGCTGATAACAAGGTACAGATCCATGTGTGTATTTTGGCGGCAATGTCGTCATTTTCATGCGCGGCATGCAACAAACTGGCAAGGTGCAATTCTTGCGTCTTGATTTTTTCACGCAGGATTTCCATTTGGCGCTCTTGTAGCGAAATGGCGCGGCCCAGGACAGGGCTGGATAGCCTGATTTTGGATAGCAACTCAGCATGTTCTTCAAAGAAATGTGGATGGTCGAGCAGATAATCGGCTATCGAATCTGAGTTCATGTGGGAAGTCATTTGCTATCGTTTTTGGAGTGGTGAAAATGGCTGGCGCAATGGATGATCTGTGTCGATAACGTGTCAACGATGTCGCGATCAGCATGTACCATCAGCGTTGGAATTATCTACGCTATCGCCATTGATGGCAAGTAGACATATGTTTTCCCAATGCACGAATGGAGAAAAAATGGAGAGAAAAAATAAAACGGGCTTACATGATGACTCATGCAAGCCCGTTAAGCTTTATATCAAATGCTGATTTTTAGGCAGTAGCCGTCAAATCAGCTCTTGATTAGAACTTGTGACGGATACCAACAGCAACACCAGTTTGGTTGGTGTTAGCTTCTGACAAGTTACCGCTGAAGACGCCAGGGTTAACTGCACCGTCTTTTGCACGCAGG
This sequence comes from Betaproteobacteria bacterium, assembly GCA_015654605.1. The sequence goes on along the minus strand of JAATGO010000146.1, from coordinate 3,386 downwards.
TGCGAAAGGAATGCATACAAGTCAGTACGCTTGGACAGCCAGTAGTCTGTTCCCAAGTTGAATTGGGTCAATTTACCAGAGTTGTCTTGAGCAGCCTTGAAGTTCAGCTTGGTGTATTGAACACTAGCCAACAGTTTCAATGCTGGTGACAAAGCATAGTTACCACCGATTTCAAAGACGTCAGCTTTTTCGTTGTCGTAACCACCGATAGAATGGGAGACAGCGGCCAGTGATGGAGCTACATCAGTTGCATTAGGTTGCTTCACGCGTGACCAGTTACCATAGATGTTAGCATCGCCGATTTGATAAGCAGCAGCCAATGTGAATGCCTTGATAGCAGTATCGCCATTGATACCATTATCAACTGGGTTACCGATCAAAGTAGTGTCAGCAGGTGAAGTGCCTTTCTTCGATTGGTAGTAGGTAGCGCCCAAGCTCAGAGGACCGTTAACATATTGGCCACCTACGCTGAAAGCTTGACCAGATTTGGTCGAACCAGCTGTTTCACCAAAGCCATACATCACGTTACCTGTGAAGCCGCTCAGGTTGTTTGTTGTATAGCTGATTGAGTTGTTTGTACGTGAACCTTCAAGGCGGTCAAAATTGTGACCAACATTGCCAGTTACGCCACCGAAGTCACGAACTGAAGTGAATGAACCACCGATCGTGTCTGCAAAGTCAGTTTGACGACCCAGCAATACAGTACCGAAATCACCGGCCAAACCGACAACAGATTTACGACGGAACAGGTTGGTTTGTCCTGAATCACCTTGGAGGCCGCCAGTGTCATTGTTGAAACCAGTTTCCAATTGGAATACTGCCTTCAAACCACCGCCCAGATCTTCTGCACCTTTGAAGCCGATGCGTGAACCTTGGATAACGCCGGAGTTCAGGGAGAATTTGTTACCTGTACCACCACCAGCTACCGCTACTTTGTTGGAGAAAACAACGCCAGTATCAACGATACCGTAGATAGTAACGGAACTTTGTGCTTGAGCAGCACCTGCAAACGCGCCGAGAACGGCTAGTGCAAGCAGAGATTTTTTCATTTGACATCCTTCTATAAAAATAGTCTTGAGGATCCGTACATCTAGTCGGATGCTAAGACATTAAGGGTTCTCGGCAAGGGATGCCGGAGATTGGTCGTTTGGGCACTAAAATTTTGGTTGAAATGAGTTAACTCGCTGATTAGTGTTGTTTTTTTCTAACGATAAAAGTGTTTTGGTAAGTTAATTTTGTTACTCCCTTGCTCCTTGGCAGTGCTGCGAGGTACTGAAATAGGGCGATGTTGATCGGGATTACTTTTTTGAGCCACTTTTGAGTGCAAAACGTAATGCTATATAATTCCGAGATGCTGCCCAAATCGTTGTTATAACGATACGTTTTTATTTGTAAAATATGTAAATTAAAAACAATCCGGGCTTATGTCTGATAATTTTAGTTTTTAGGCTTGGATTTTAGGAGTTGTATGGCGAGTCGGGAGGATTTGGCAACTATTCGTTCTGCGCGCGCGGGCAAGGGGGAGGCGCAGCTAGCGTTGGGGCGCCGCTACTTGTTTGGCGGAGGAGGGCTACCAAAAAGTGAGGCGACAGCGTTGCATTGGCTTAATCGGGCAGCACACCAGGATATTGCGCAGGCATGGTTGACGATTGGTGAATACATTAATTATGAGGTGTTGCAGCAAACGCCAGCTCCCTTAGATTTTTTGACCTGGTATGAGCGTGCATTCGATGCTGGCATTAAGCCAGCAGGGCTGGTTTTTGCGCGTTTGGTGCTATTGCACAACGGACCGGCTGATGACAAATTGCAAATCAAGGCGATCAAAGCATTGGAAGTTGCCGCGCAAGCAGGCATAGCAGACGCACAATGGTTATTGGCGCAACATGCAGGCAAGGTAGTATCTAAGGATACGAAGACAAAGGAGGCTGAGCAACAGCTACCAGGGCATGATATTTCCTCCTCGATTGATGTGCCGGAGTTGCTTGTGACGGCAACGACATGGGCACAAAAAGCGGCTGATGCTGGTGTGAGGCCTGCGCAGTTGGCGCTAGCGAGTGCCGCTTGGCACCAAGGTGACCAGGATACTTTTTTGCAACGTGCATTACCGTTGGCGAGATCACTGATAGAGCAATACGCTCATGAAGCATCTTTGTTGAATATGCCTACGGATGCTTGGACGCAGCGTCTTGGCGCAAATAATATCGAGTTACTATCACGATTGGCGAAGGTATTAATGGATACTGCTGACACCAATCTTGAAGAGCTGCAACTGATACTTGAGTTGGCCGCATATGCTTCTGATAAGGAGGCGCAATTGGCTTTAGGTTTGCTATTTGCCCGTATGCGAGAAGATGGCACACGCGCTTTTGTTAGTCTGGGATCGGCTAATTACAAAAAAGCTATACGCTGGCTAACATTGGCTGGGGAGCAGGGAGCTGCAGCCGCCTGGTATGCGCTCTCACGGATTTATCTGAAGACAGAATTTTCACAGCGTAATTCAGTAGATGCGCAACATTATCTTGAGCGTGCTGCGCAAATGGGGCATATGCGTGCGCAGCTCGAATGTGGGGTGAGTGCTTGGCGTAGTCGGCGTGAGGACATTGCTAATGATGTGCGGGCTGTTTACTGGTTGCAAAAGGCGGCGGCACAAGGAGAGGCTGAGGCGAAAAAATTATTGCACAAAATTGCAGAAAATCCGACTCCTGCTGCATGGGCAGTTAGCGCGGGGCGTCAGTTGACGCATGAGATAGTGAATGCCTATCCGTTTCTGGCTGCACGGGTTGAGTTGGCGCAGATGTTTGGATTGACTCGCCCGGAAGCTTTATTGATTGATTTGAAACAAGCCGATTGCGGTCATTGTTTAGTTATTGATATCCGTGTGCACTACACACGTAGCAAGCGGCGCCTTATCTTGGTAGAAAAAGGCGGAGAGCGTCAGGTATTGAGTCGTATTGGGCGTTTGTTTGAAGATGTCGATTGCAGTTTGAGTGGACCAGAAGGTAACTATCGGCAACGATTATATCGGTTGAAGACAGTATTGCCGTTGAGCGCAGAAGAGTGAGCCGTGATACGGTCAAGAGAAGCGCTGTCAGAGATGCTTGGTGGAGGTATCTTGATCAGGATCGTTACGGCCGACTGCATGGATCTGATATCAGGAGGACGCATTAGGACGAAGAATGATAGGGCACTCAACTCATGACCACGTGAATGCGCCAAGAGTGCGCCGCGTTACTTGATGTTGTTGATGTCTATTTCACCATCAAATACAGATACAGCTGGGCCTGTGAGCATGACCGGCGCTATAGTCGATTGTGTTTGGCCAGCCCAGGCAATGACCAGCTCGCCACCATGGGTACGCACTGTCACAGGAGAGTCCAACAAGCCGC
>JAATGO010000089.1 GCA_015654605.1 Betaproteobacteria bacterium | reverse complement strand
TTTTTTCCATGTATTTTCCCTTTTATTTTTGATAATGACACTGATTGATAGAAGTTGCCGTTTTTTGGCGATAGCCTTGCTGTGTAGTAATGTATGCTTGTCTCATGCGCATGCTGATGATTTACCGCTCGTAGTGATAAATGCCTTGCGACAGGTGCATATCTCTGAGAAAAATGTGGGTGTGTATGTGCAAGAGGTAGATGCTAGTGGCAAGGCATTGGTGTCATATCGTGCCAAAATACCATTCATGCCAGCATCTGTTATGAAGCTCGTGACGACTGATGCTGCTCTGGAATTATTGGGCCCCACTTTCCGTTGGAAAACGCAAGCTTATATTGATGGTGAATTGAATGATGGCGTACTACATGGGAACTTGATTATCAAGGGGAGTGGAGATCCCAAATTGGTTATTGAGAATGTATGGTTGTTTTTGCAGCAGATACGCGATAGTGGTGTACGTGAAATACGTGGCAACGTGGTGCTTGATCGCAGCGTTTTTGAGGATACTCCATATGATCCAGCGCAATTCGATGGTGATCCACAAAAGCCGTACAACGTAGGGCCGGATGCACTATTGATGAATTACAAAGCGTTGGCTTTTCGTTTTATTCCTAATCCCGCCAATGGTACAGTCAATGTGACAAGCGAGCCTGCGTTGGCAGATTACGAGATACATGCACCGACATTGGCAACTGCTGGCGCCTGTGGTGATTGGGAAAGCAAACTGGATGCCGATGTGGGGGCTGAGGGAGTCGTTTTTAATGGAAGCTTTCCCGCTGCATGCGGAGAAAAGCAATGGTATGTTAGTCCGTACAAGATGACGGCGACGCGCTATTTCGATGCAGTTTTTCGCCATCTATGGCAGGAATTCGGTGGAACATTGGTGGGGCAGGTTGTTTCTGGCCGTCTGCCGCCTGCCGCCAGATTGCTTGCTCAATGGCAGTCTCCCACCTTGCCAGAGGTGATCAGAGATATCAATAAATACAGTAACAACGTCATGGCGCGTCAGGTATTGTTGTCGTTGCCATCGGCCATGTCTAGTGTTGCCACTGCCATGACGACTTCTACGGAGGCGGCAAATGTGGCGAGTAGTATCTCAATTATCAAGAATTGGTTGATGAGCAAAGGGATTGATGGCGATGGCGTGGTGATAGAAAACGGTGCCGGCTTGTCTCGTAATGAGCGGATATCACCTTTGGTATTGGGTCAAGTATTGGCACAGGCATTTCGCTCACCGTTGATGCCGGAATTTCTTTCGTCGTTACCATTGGCAGGAGTCGATGGTACGATGCGTCATCGTGTGCAAAATCAGACAGTGGCAGGACATGCACATATCAAGACAGGTTCGTTGAATGATGTGCGTTCAATTGCAGGCTATGTGCAAGCGGCATCAGGGAAATATTTTATCGTGGTGTTCCTGATCAACGACGCGAATGCGCAAGCGGGGCAGCATGCTCAGGACGCTTTATTGCAATGGGTTTATGAAAATCATTGATGTGGTAAATGGCTGGATGATATCAGGTACGAGCGACCTGATATCATCCAATCGTCATTGCCATCATATGATTACAACGAAATTACAATACGAGTGGCCGGTTAGATAGCTGATTATGATGTTTTCCCTGAGCAGGGAAATGCTGTGCGAGAAAATCATTCATTTGTTCCAGTGCCTTGATGACGCTACCTTGAAAGATGTTGACGGCAAAGCCAGTCGTGACGGTTTGGCAGATGGTTTGCCATTGGTCGCGCGACAAAGCTTTTCCAACATTGCGATCGGCGACGATTTCGACTTTGCGCGCAGCTAGATTAATGTATAGCAATATGCCGCAATTATCTTCTGTGTCCCATATGCGGTGCAGCGAAAACAGCTCATGTGCCCGTGCCCGTGTAGATTGCCCTTTGATACTGGTAGTGAAAGGTAATGCAGCCTCGATGGCAATGCGAACTTCTGCATTGTGACGTTTTTCACCTGCGGCAATGGTAGCTTGAATTGCTTGCAATGCCGTATCGGGAAATAGGCGTCGTGCAGCACGTCCAGATGTGAATAGATGCTTAATGATGTGTTGTATGTTCATTACCAGTCTCCAGATGCGCCACCACCATCGAAGCCACCACCGCCTCCGCTGATCCCCCCTCCTCCGATATCGCCTCCTCCACCAAAGCCACCGCCCCCACGATTTTGACTCAAGACGCTACCAATAATGACTCCAGCAGCACTACCCCAGGTATTATTGCCCAGACGACCACGTGAACGGCCACGAGCAAAGAGAGAGATAACAACGAATAGAATGAAGAATAGCAAGGGAGCTAATTGCGCTAGCACACCATCATCCTGAGCCGCTTTTTTCTGGACCGCGGCAGGTAATTGTTCCTGCTCCAGCACACTGCTTATTGCAGAAATACCTGCCACCAGACCACCGTAAAAATCATTTTGCCGGAAATGCGGTGCAATGACGTCTTCTAGTATTCGTTTAGATTGCACGTCGGTCAGGCTACCTTGTACGCCACGGCCGGCTTCTATGCGTAAGCGTCGCAAAGATGCAGGATTGTCTTTGGCGACGATGAGAATGACGCCATCGTCTACACCTTTACGCCCCAGTTTCCAGGCATCGGCAACACGAATGCTGTACTGTTCTATGGCTTCAGGCGCAGTACTGTTGAGTAACAGGATGGCGATTTGACTGCCCGTGCGAGTCTCGTACTCGCTCAGAACCTCGTTGAGAGTGTGCACCTGGGCACTGTCGAGCATGTGTGCCTGGTCGATGACATGTGCTGTCAGTGCTGGAACCGCAACGAAATTTTGTGCGCCTGCCAGATGTAGCCAGCAGGTCAGCGCGAATGCTAGTACGATTTTGGAGACAGACATAAGCCTATTTTCCAAAATTGACTGCAGGTGCAGTGGAAATAGCCGCTTCGTTTTCAACCGTAAAAGAAGGTTTGACTGGATAACTGAAAACTTTTGCTGTGATATTGGTAGGGAAGCTACGTACCAAGATATTGTATTCTTGCACGGCAGCGATGTAACGTTGACGTGCGACGGTAATGCGATTTTCAGTTCCTTCCAACTGCGATTGCAAATCACGGAATAAGCCATCCGCTTTTAACTGCGGATAGTTTTCGGAGACGGCCATCAGGCGAGATAATGCTGACGATAGTTGCCCTTGCACCTGTTGGAATTTGTTGAAAGCCTGTGGGTCATTCAGTACTTCTGGTGTAATTTGAAAACTGGTCGCTGCAGCGCGTGCCTTGGTAACAGCTTCCAGAGTGTCTTGTTCATGTGACGCATATCCTTTGACGGTGTTGACCAGGTTCGGTATCAGGTCGCTACGTCGTTGGTATTGGTTGACTACTTCGCTCCATGCTGCTTTGACCGCCTCATCTTTGCTTTGAAAATCGTTATAGCCACAGCTACTTAAGCTAAGTACAGCCATGCCCAGCACCAACCATGCGAAATATTTTTTCATGTTTTCCTCGTGGATAATCAATCATTCATGCTGCATTGTGCCAAATTGTGCCTAATTACACAAAAATCAGTGCAACAGGGGAGAGTGTATTCTTGAATACAGGGACAGGCACGTTACAATGACGTATCTTTGCATATTAAGGCTCATTGTGACATTTATTGACAAATTATTTGCTGCCTGGAAAACGCATGACTCATTGCTGTGCGTTGGTTTAGATCCAGACATTTCTCGTTTCCCTGGAGCATGGAAAGGAAAATCAGAATCAATACTCGATTTCTGCAAAACAATTATTGATGTGACAGCCGATGTGGCCTGTGCGTTCAAGCCGCAAATTGCTTATTTTGCGGCATTGCGCGCCGAGGATCAATTAGAGGCACTGTGCGCCTATATTCGTCAGCAATATCCAGCAATCCCCATCGTGCTTGATGCAAAACGAGGAGATATCGGGGCAACAGCTGAGCAGTATGCGAGGGAGGCCTTTGAGAGGTATGGTGCCGATGCCGTGACGGTCAGCCCTTATATGGGGTTTGATTCGGTCGCTCCCTATCTGGAATGGAAAGACCGTGGCGCAATTGTATTGTGCAGAACTTCCAATGCGGGGGGCTCAGACTTACAGTTTCTGCAAGTCGATGGCGTACCTTTATATCAACATGTTGCGCGTTTGGTTGCAGATAAATGGAATACGAATGGTCAATGTGGTCTGGTAGTGGGCGCTACATTTCCAGAAGAGTTGGCACAAGTGCGCAGCATGATTGGCGACATGCCGTTGCTGGTTCCAGGTATCGGTGCCCAAGGAGGAGATGTGGCCGCGACCGTGATCTCAGGTAAGACAGCGCAAGGCAATGGCATGATGATCAATTCATCACGCGCCATTCTTTATGCAACCCCTCAGGGGGATGAGGACTTTTCTGCTGCAGCGCGACGTATTGCACTGCAAACACGCGATACGATTAATGCCTATCGTGCTTGTCGTGCTTAACTAATCTAATGCAATTAGATGCAATGTTAAGCGACTATGATCAGACTGATATCAAGTTGTTTGCGATAATAGTTTCAGTAATGTTTGTAGTGAGTGCAGTATGGATTGCTCTCTCACTGCATGGCGGTCACCAGAAAACACGAGCCGTTCGGTATGAGTATGCTCACCAATTTTCCATCCGAAACAGACTGTTCCCACAGGTTT
>JAATGO010000040.1 GCA_015654605.1 Betaproteobacteria bacterium | reverse complement strand
TTCACGAGAATATCGACGGTATTCGTTGCTTTAAGCACGTCTTCGGCGAAGCGGTCAATAGAGGCAGGCTGAAGCAAATCCATTGGCCACAGCTCAACGTCTGGCATCTCGCTTAGCGCTGCCTTGGCCTTCACCAAATCACGCGCTGGCACGAAAACCTTGGCGCCAGCAGATCGGAAGGCTTTGACAGTTTCAATACCGATGCCTGAGTAACCGCCAGTGACGACGACAAATTTGCCGGTGAGGTCGATACCTCGAATAACTTCCTCAGCGGTGGAAGCAGCACCGAAACCTGATCCAATGGGGGATTGTGGGGTGAACATGTAGAGTCTCCAAGACAGATTGATGCATACATGGTAGGCTTTCGGTTCTATACGAAGAAGGGGTATCCGTTCAATTTTTATGCGTGATAGTTCAAATTCTCTGGTTGACCCTCTGTCAGACCTACTGAACTTCCTTCAAGTGCGATGCGATTTATCAGGACGACTGGTAGCTGGTGGTACTTGGGCACGCTGCTTCACCAATTTGGATGCAATCAAATTTTGCGCAGTAACAAAGGGGGTCTGCTGGTATTCCATTGACGGCATGCTTGAGCCAGCCCGAGTGGACACCGGCGATGTCTTGATTACCAATGGCACACTGACACTGGCCAGCGCCGCGGCCTTGATTCCTAACCGACGACCGCGCCAATCGTTCGAAACAGCAACGATCAGTATCAGCTTGGCCAAGGGTGCGACTTCACTATGCTAGGCGGTACAGTGCAAATTGATTCAGAGCGACAAACCTTGCTCTTGAATGGTTTGCCACCGCTCATTCATGTCCGCGGAGCCACGAGCGAAGCCGAACCACTATCCTGGTTGCTTAAGCAACTGGTGGCAGAAATGAAAGAAGGACGGCCAGGTCGAGCTATCGTCATATCGGGGCCGGCACAACTGCTATTCACTCAGACATTGCGAGCCTATTTGGCACATGCTCCAGACGGTGATAACGGATGGCTAAAAGGCTTCAGCGATCAACGATTAGCCATTGTGCTCAGTAACATTCATAGCGAACCATCTAGAAATTGGAGCCTAAAAGAACTTGCAAAAGAAGCTGGGATGTCAAGAACATCACTCGCGGTTCGGTTCCGAGAAATAATGGGCGTTCCGCCTCTCACTTATTTGACTCAATGGCTGATGTATCTGGCCAGACGTGAACTTCGCGCTGGCGCTTCGATTTCCGAAGCTGCGGCTACGGTCGGGTACTCTTCTGAAAGTGCCTTCAGCAGCGCATTCAAGCGGATAATGGCTGTTGCACCAGGTCAGTATCGGCGAACAACGCAAGGAGAAGCCGATGTGCCGCAAACGCCCAATAAAACCAACACGCTCGACTTCTAGGAGAGCGGTGGTACGACACTGGTCTAGGCTCTTTGCTAATAGCGTCAGCCGACGCCAAGATCATGTTGGCGCCCAAGCTGCCATGCGCAGTCGCATCAATCTGCGGCACCAGCAGTTGCTCGACCACTGCTTCCACGACACTAGTGCGATGAAGTGCATCCAACCCCATTCTCGTATCAATGTGTAGATTTCAAAGCAGCGAGGTACCGGGTGGAAGTCATCATCAAACAAAAAAACCTCACTAGCCATACGCTGGTGAGGTTTCTGATGTTGATGTGTAGAGGAGGAGGGAGCCAAATAATATAAGATACGCCATACTACCGTTGGCATAACGCGCTTACACCACCATCACTTACACATACATTGTTTCTTGAGTTTCTTAGAGCAATTTCTGAGAAACAAGATAGACGCGAACTATCCTTACTCTGTTATCTCATTAATACTTCTTTACTACACTAAAAAGATACTGCCTACTGAACAATGATTAGCTTCGTAACGCTTAACCACGTGATGCAATAAAACGCAACTCTGCAGCGAGACTAGGCTGACTTTCTTCAAATGATCTCGCCAATCGACTGACTTCTGAAACATCTTGTTGCTGACGGGATAATTGTTGTCTTGCTGAAAAAGCAGAGAGCAGTTTGCGTAATACTACGCCAAACTTGTTCGTTACAGATGCTTTATCAGAATAGTCTGCAGTCAATGTACTCATGATGTAACCCTCATTAAACGTGTGATGTTGCATTGCAGTGTAGTTACAGAAAGACACCTTTTCCAGTTTCCTTTTTAGATATCAGTTATATAATCTATGAATATTTCATCAATGCGCCGTTAGTTTCTTGTTAATTCATCCAATTTTTATATTGTTAAGGTCAGATTTCTATGAGCTTCCTCACTCTTGATCTCAATTTATTGCGCGTTTTCGATGCCGTAATGACCGAACAAAATTTAACTCGCGCAGCGAATTTACTTGCCATGACACAACCGGCTGTATCGAACGCGTTGCGGCGTTTACGCGACACTCTTCATGATGAATTGGTAATTCGTACTGCCCATGGTGTTAAACCAACACCACGAGCAGAAGAATTATGGCCCACCGTACGCCGGGCACTGTCGGATCTGGAAGCCGTGATTGCGCCCGAAACGTTTGATGTTTCTCGTGCACAGAACACTTTTCGCATGGCAATGGTGGATGCGACAGCAGCGTTGTGGTTGCCCTCTCTGGTGCGCACCATCATGCGTGAGGCTCCTCATATCAAGATGCGCATGATGCCTCTTACAACCCGCGATCCGCGTGCCATGCTGCTACGTGCAGATATCGACCTGGCCGTTGGCTTTTTCCCTGGTGTTACAGCACAACTGGCCGACGGACAAAGCACCGTCAAAACACAAATCAGTCATGAACGCCTCTACACCGGTAAATACGTCTGTGTCATGGGCAAAAACAATCCTCTGGCAAAAACAGAACTGACACTCGACAGCTACTGTGCGGCGGATCATTTGCTCGTGAGTTTGTCTGGACGTCCCCATGCAGTAATTGACGATGTTCTCATTAGTATGAATCGCTCTCGCAAAATTTTATTGACCGTCAATCAGTTCTTTTCTGCTGGCCGTATTGTAGCCAGTTCTGATCTTATTACTGTTCTACCACGCCACCTCATCGCCGCCACAGGAATGACTGAAGCACTGATCGTCAAAGAATTACCATTTCCAACGCCAGAAGAACATGTTGACATGCTATGGCACGAGCGAGATGCGCGTAACCCTGCTCACAAATGGCTGCGCACTCTTTTCAGTGCAACGACACATGATGAATTTGGCCGTATCAGCCTACAGTAGAAAACTATCTTTCTGATGACTCCGCTAATGAAACTGCTGCGGGATGCTCAATGAGTAAATCACTGGCTGCTCTAGCTACGCAGGGCAAAATATAACCGCTCAATTTTTCTTCTCTGCTAAGGCCAGGCCATTCAATACGGTATGTGACATGACCTTGTTTGAGGTGGCAAATACAGGTACGACATGTACCATTTCTACAGGAACTAGGAAGCAAAACTTTTCCAGCAAATGCTGCTTGTAATAACGTCGTTTCAGACGAGGCTTCAAACATCAACCCTGACGGCTCTATTAATACAGAAAAAACGTTTTTTCGCTCCATTGCGGAAAAATTCCTTTTCAACACTGAAAACAATCATGTCTTCAGTTTCAATAAGCAATCACATAGGGAATATCAGCATCACTACCAACAATGGCATCAACGTTATACACGACTTTGATATTTTGGGGAGTCAGCACCTGTTGCCAAGATCCCTGTGCAACAATATTCCCTTCTTTTAACATCACCAGACGATCAGCAAAACGGCTAGCCAGTGCGAGATCATGCATGGCAATCAGCACGCCACAACCTTGCTCATCCGCAATTTGGCGAATTGCCATCATGGTATCAAGCTGGTGATAAAGATCAAGCTCGCTGGTCGGCTCGTCTAATAATAATAAACGGCTTTGCTGCACTAATGCACGTGCCAGCAATACGCGTTGCCGTTCACCTCCACTCAATTCATCATACGGACGCAATGCCTGCATGTGTAAATGCAAACGCTCGATGACCTCAATCACAATTTCCTGATCATGTGTTGCACTGGTATAGGTACGATGTGGTACACGCCCGAGCGCAATCATATCAATAACACGCAATGCCATGGTAGGTCCCGTTTGTTGCGGGACATAGGCAATGACACGAGCCAGATCACGCTGAGAGAAATCTTTCAGTGCACGTCCTTCCAACATGACACGTGCATACTGCGGGATCAAAAATCGATTGATACACTTCAGCAGTGTACTTTTCCCTGTTCCATTGGGGCCAATCAGGCAGACAATTTCACCCGCATTAATCTGTAAGTCGATGTTATCGAGTATGGTTCTGGCACCGTAGCAATAGCTTAGATTAACAATATCCAACATCATAGTATTGCCTTACGCCGACCCGACAATAACAAATGCAAAAAGAGTGGCACGCCAATATACGCGACAACAATACCAACGGGAATAATCACCGGTGCAAACAATAAACGTCCCACCATATCTGAGAGTAAAACCAACAGTGCGCCAACAAGAGCCGAAAATGGTAACAACCAGCGATGGTCTCCACCAATCAGCAATCGCGCTATATGTGGGGCCACCAATCCAACGAAACCAATAACACCAGTAAAACTGACGATAGCAGCAGTCATCATCACAGCAACAATAGTGACAACTGCACGTACGCGACTTACCCTGGAACCAAGTGATGCTGCAATTTCATCGCCACCACCAGCCAAGGCATTCAACGCCCATGCATATCGCTGTAATAATGGCATTGCAAGCAGTACCACACTACCAGCAATACACACTTCATTCCAGGTGCTCCCATTGAGAGAGCCGAATGTCCATTGTACAATTGCTGCCAACTGCTGTTCTGTTGCTACAAACTGTATGCTTGCCGTAAATGCACTGAATAGGTAAGTCAGGCCAACACCACATAACACCAGCGTGGTTGAGCTAACACCACGCAAGGCAGAAAATGCCAATACCAATATAGCGCATAATATGGCACTAATAAATGCCGCCATCACAATTAGATAGGTTCCTCCCCAGACTCCTGTTATTCCGGACAAAATTGCCAACGAGGCACCACATGCAGCTGCTGGAGAAATACCTAATGTATAGGGACTCACCAAAGGATTTCGCGTAATCCCCTGCATGGCGGTACCCGCTAACGCCAAGCCTGTACCAGCAACTAACGCCATAACGATACGGGGCAATCTCAATTGTTGCAGCAAGTTTATTTGCCATGGCAAGATATCACTGAGCCAGGAGGATGGCAGTAACGGTGCAAATAGCGCGCGTACAGCTATCATTAGACTTAATTTTTCCACACCAATAGTGGCGGAAACACTCATTGTGGCAAGCAATAATAGTAGTCCACATAACAGTATCAGACTGTTGCGCCGACGATAGCGTTGCAAACTCCAGTGAAGTTTCTCCTGTGCAGATCTATTTGTCGGTTGCGGATTCACTGACGTAACTCCGCCAATGATGCGGTATATCCACCAGGAGCGGGCACTTGTTGAAAACGCTCCAGCCAAACACGCATGACCTGCTCTGGATCAATATCCTTAAATCGTTCGGGATACAACCATTTGGCAATCTGCAATGCTCCGATAATCTTGGAACATCCTCCAGCCAGATAATAACTGATGTGATATACCTGCCCATTACGCACAGCAGCAAGCCGATCAAATCCTGGACGCGCAGCAATGTCATTTAATATTTGCGCCGAAAAGCGTCGGCTTTGTGCTTCATACTGTGCCGGTTCCAATTTCACGATAACATCGGGACGTCGCGCCAAGATTTCTTCAGGATCCACACTAAACCCTTGTACGCTGCCACGTGTTGAAGGTTGATTCATTATATTCACGTCACCAAATATATTATCGCCACCACCAATTTCTACCATGTCATGCCAACCAGAACCTTTCAATAAAGTTTTATATGCCCCGACTTCTTCAATATAAACGCGTTTACGTGATACCCCTTGCAAACGTTTCGCAAGTAAATATCGATAATATCGATAGAAGTTATTAAGCGTCATGGCTTGCTGTTGTTGCTCAAATAATTTTCCAAGCAACATTACATTCTCTTCATGCTTGAGCGTATCCCATGCTGTCACTACCACAACAGGAATACCAAAGTGACTCAAGATGGTTTCCGCTTTTTGCCAATCACTATTCCGAGGGAAAAATACAGCGTCCGGTTGCAAAGCAACGATTGCTTCATAATTTGGGCTCGACTGTCCCTGTCCTACCAACATCGATGCCGTCACTGTTGGCCAATAATGATGGCTTCTCACGGCATCCATATCAATGCCAACTACCGGTTGCATGCCTGCAATAGCACGAACAAATTCGAGCGTATAGCGATTAAATACCACTACGCGTCGCAAGGGTGTCTTTAATGTGAGTTCACGACCAACATCATCATGAAAATGAAGAGAGTGAGAATTGCTTTGTGCATGAGAAGGTATTGTTAGGAACAACGATACCCCGAATAGACATAAAACAAACAAATATGATCGCCATATTTGCTGCCTACGCCGACAAGAGAAATTATTAGAAAGCATAATTCATTGTCGCGGTAAAAGTACGTGGTTGGCCGAGAATCCACTGTGTCGCAACACCCGCATATGTCGATGCCGCATAAACTTTGTCAGCAATATTATCGACTCGAAAATCCAATTTCAGTTGAGGAGTTATCTTCCAATTCAAACCGGCATCAAGAACCGTGTACGCAGGAAGGCGTGATTGATCAGTATTATCTGAATAACGATCACTGACATAATGAGCACCTCCACGAACGACCCACTGTGGCAAAAAATTCCAAAGCATGAATATATTTCCCGTTCGTTTTGGTACAAACTGTGGACGATAACCTATCAACGAAGTCATTTTGCCACTGATACTCGCCGCAAAATCATCAAAGCGTGCTTGTAGTACGGATGCATTAGCTTCAACACGCCAAGCATCATTTATTTTCCACGTCAGAGAGCCTTCTAATCCACGCGAGGATTGCTGACCGACGGTATCGGAAAGTGTTGGCGTATTAATGTTAGGTGTCAGCAAATTGTTCTTGATGATGCGATAAGCTGCTAACGTCCACTCCACATGACCATCCCATAAAGACTGTTTGATACCAATTTCTGTTTGCTTACCACGAGAAACACCATACTGCATCTGTGATACGCTAATACTAGCTAATGACGTCACTGGATCAGATGCCGTAGCAAATTGTGCGTACAACGCTATGTCAGGTAATGGGTTATACACAATGCCTGCATTCCATGATATCGCATTGATGTTAGCACTGGCACTTGTCAAAGTCAGAAAATCATCGCGTGTCGTTTGATAGTGATCTCCACGTAAACCTCCGACTATTGCCCATTGACGACTAAGCTGATAGCGATCCTGTAAAAATAAAGCTGCCTGGTCTAGCGTGACGCGGTACAGTGCGCGCATTGCAGGAGAGTGACTTTGAGAGAACGTTCCTGGATCAAAATTGCTAGCATCCACTGTCGTCGATCCAGGAAAATTACCTGATGCATTCGTATTATCATTGCGATCGTAATACACACGATTAATATCAAAACCAATCACTATCTGATTTTTTCGGCGAAATAATTCACTATCAATCGTTACATAACCATGGTCACCATATTGTGATTGGTCACCAGTAATATCCCGATAATTGGATCGCAATACATTTCTCGTTGCGGGATTATAAACATACGTATAGGTTTCTTTGTAACGACGATCATGCTTAATCAGATAAAGATCATTATTCAATACAACATTGTCATTAAGCTGATAGCGTACCCGTAAATAAGTCCGGTTTTCCGTGAAGCGAACATCAGCATCATCAACGTTAAAATTTTTGTCTTGTAAACCTGGAACAGTATGTCCATTCTCAATTGGTGTACCTTCGTAACTCCCTGGACCAATACTGCCATAGTCATTTGACAGTGTTAATGTTAGATCTCGAGTGGCCTGCCATAACAATGCGCCAGAAAATGCCAGACTATCATTATGTCCACGCTCCATCCAACCATCAGAGCTATTATGACTGACATTAATGCGATAAGCGAATGTGTCATTAATAGCACCCGTACTATCAAAGGCTTGTCGATATGTCCCAAAAGAGCCTGCTGATAACTGAATTTCGTTGGATGGTTTTTTTAAATGAATATTCGGTTTTTTAGGAACCACATTCACTACGCCGCCAATAAAACCCGTACCATACAATACAGAAGCAGGACCATTGAGAAATTCAATATGATCGACATT
>JAATGO010000224.1 GCA_015654605.1 Betaproteobacteria bacterium | reverse complement strand
GATCAACGAACGGGCCGGAGTTCTTAATCTCGGCGCCGAAGGCATGATGCTCGTTGCCGCCATCGCAGGGTTTATCGTCTGTTACTACACAAAAAATCCCCTATTGGGTTTTATCACTGGCGCTATTTGCGGCATGATGATGGCAACATTGTTTGCCTGGCTGGCACTTCTGCTGGCAACCAATCAGGTAGCAACTGGCCTTGCCCTGTCAATTTTTGGAACAGGATTATCTGCCTTCATTGGACAACGTTTTGTTGGTTTTGCCCTGCCTACCCAAACAACCTCGCACGCATGGCTGCAACAAATTCCTTTCATTGGCCCAGCCTTTCTCAGTCAGCACTGGATGAGTTATCTCGCGCTTTTGTTATGCTGTGCCGTGGCATGGTTTCTCTATCGAACCCGTGCAGGGCTGGTATTGCGCGCAATTGGAGAATCCCCAGAATCAGCACATGCACTAGGTTATTCAGTCCGCGGTATTCGGTTTGTGGCACTCTTATTTGGTGGTGCATGCTGCGGTCTGGCGGGCGCGTATCTGTCACTGGTATATACCCCGATGTGGGCAGAAGGTCTTGTTTCCGGACGCGGTTGGATTGCCTTGGCACTGACAGCTTTTGCTACCTGGCGCCCTGCTCGCGTACTACTTGGCGCCTTGCTATTTGGCGGCGTCACTATCCTGCAATTCTATTTGCAAGGCATCGGTGTCACCATACCATCACAACTATTATCCATGTCGCCCTATATCGCGACGATCGTAGTACTGGCACTTATTTCGCGTAACCCCAACTGGATTCGCCTAAATATGCCAGCCTCTCTAGGAAAACCGTTCCGCCCAGGGACAACCTGACACAGGTCGGCACACATTCTATAATCCATAAAACGATTATTTAAATATTCACCATTACACAATTAATCATTACCAATCAGAGAGCTCCTATGAACATCGCACGCAAAGCCTCACTGACCATGCTCACCATGCTGGTTACCATCGCGTTGATGGGCTGTGGCAAAAAAGATGAGTCAGCATCGACCACGTCTGACACATCCTCCACAGCAGCCGCATCAACTGAGCCATTGAAAGTCGCCTTTGTCTATGTCGGCCCTGTTGGCGATGCTGGCTGGACTTTTGCACATGACGCAGGGCGCAAAGCTGCTGAAGTACAATTTGGCAATAAAATAAAAACCACCTACGTCGAAAATGTTCCAGAATCCGCGGCCGATGCCGAACGCGTTATTCGTCAATTAGCAACCGATGGCAACAAACTAATTTTTGGCAAGACCTTTGGTTACATGGAAGCCATGCTCAAGGTCGCACGAGAATTTCCTGATGTGAAATTTGAACATGCCACTGGCTTTAAAACTGCAGACAACATGGCGCAGTATGACGTCCGTACTTATGAAGGCGCCTACCTCGCAGGCGTAGTCGCTGGCAAAATGAGCAAGTCCGGCAAACTCGGCGTCGTCGGTTCTGTCGCGATTCCGGAAGTCATTCGCAATATTGACTCATTCACGCTAGGTGCCCGCTCAGTCAATCCGAACGCCACCACTCATGTCGTCTGGGTTAACGAATGGTTTAATCCGGGCAAAGAACGGGAAGCAGCAACCACACTGATCGGCCAGGGCATTGATGTCTTAATGCAAAATACCGACTCTGCTGCTGTCGTACAAACAGCACAAGAAAAAGGGGTATATGCTTTTGGCTGGGATAGCGACATGACCAACTTCGGCCCCAAAGCCCACTTGGCCGCATCCGTCGTCAATTGGGGAGTCTATTACAACGCTCGTATTGCCGCCGTGTTAGATGGCACCTGGAAAACCGGCACAACCTGGATTGGCTTAAAAGATAACGGCATTGACCTCAGTCATTTCAACCCGGACCTTCCTGCCGATGTCAAAGCGCTCGTAGCAGAGCGCAAACAAGGCGTCGTTGATGGCACTACTCCCATCTGGAAAGGACCGATTAAAGACAATACTGGCAAGGAAGTGGTTGCCAGCGGCACCGTTGCCGACGATCAATTTCTGCACAATATCAAGTTTTACGTACAGGGCGTTGAGGGTAAAGTACCAGGCTAATTGTCGCCATGCTTCATGCATAGTAACGCCACGCGCTTATATCAAAAATAGTAATATTTGTTAATATAAAGAAATAAGTGTTGAAGTAACAGATAGTGACAATTTTAGTGGCGTTACTTTTCTCTCTTATCCTACGTGTCCAGAATGCCGTATTTCCGGACACAGCCCACAACTTGGGCATAGTTAATCTCATCTCCCTCTCATCCTCCCCACTGGTAAAGCGTATTCATCATGACCTGCCTGACTGTATAATGCCTACCGCGACTAGGTAAATCAGTCGCTCTTTTTCCTAATTTTTTGCGAATTTCTTTTTTTGACTCATTTATATTTGTCGTCTGTCCCACCGACGCTGGAACCAACCAATTTTATGCAAAAACCCCGCAAAGCCATAGAAATTAAAATATCCACGGTAGTCGCCGTACTTGCCATACTGCGAGAAACTGATACGACTACCCTTGATAAGGCTCTCAAAGACATGACCGGTGGCATGACAGATTATTTTGAAGATGAATTTGCCGTTCTGGATGTCTCCGGACTTACCGCCACTGGCGATCAAATTGACTGGGCGGCACTGGTCGCCCTGTTCAAGCGTTATCGCCTCAATGCAGTCGCAGTGCGCAACGCTGCACCAGAACTGCATGCAGACATTCTCGCGCATGGCCTTAGCATCGACAGCATGGCTCGGCCGCAAGAAATACCGCCAAGCCAACAACAAGCCATTGCCACGCCACAAATACCTGCACCTGCCCCGACCAAAACCGTTACAGCATCTTCTACTGCTGCAGCCTCGGCAACTGCTATGATCATCGACACACCAGTGCGTGCCGGGCAACGTATCTATGCCCGCGGCACTGATTTAATCATTATGGCCGCTGTTAATAATGGTTCTGAAGTCATTGCTGATGGTAGCATTCATGTCTATGCACCACTACGCGGGCGAGCGCTAGCTGGTGCCAGTGGCAATGCCGACGCAAGAATTTTTACTTCTTGCCTGGAAGCAGAGCTAGTTTCGATCGCAGGCGTATACCGCACCTTCGAGCACGGTTACCCGGAAAAATTGGGGCAACAGCAAGTGCAAATTCGCCTCAATGGTGAACGCATCGATGTACTAGCACTCTCTACCACTAAAGCGTAAATATAAAACGATCACTGACCTTTTAAGGAGTTTTTTTGTGGCAAAAATAATCGTTGTAACATCCGGTAAAGGTGGCGTAGGAAAAACCACTTCCAGCGCCAGTTTTTCTTCGGGTCTAGCCATGCGCGGACATAAAACTGTCGTCATCGACTTCGATGTCGGGCTGCGTAACTTGGACCTTATCATGGGATGTGAACGTCGCGTCGTATATGACCTCATCAATGTCGTCAATCAAGAGGCTTCGCTTAACCAGGCCTTGATCAAAGACAAGCACTGCGACAACCTGTTTATTCTGCCTGCATCACAAACCCGGGACAAAGACGCACTGACAGAAGAAGGCGTCGAACGTGTACTTAATGATCTGGCAAAAATGGATTTTGAATACATCATCTGCGACTCTCCAGCTGGGATTGAACACGGAGCCGTCATGGCACTGACTTTTGCCGACGAAGCGATTATTGTTACCAATCCTGAAGTCTCCTCCGTCCGTGACTCTGATCGTATCCTCGGCATCATCCAAGCAAAATCGCGCCGTGCACTCAACGGCGAGGAACCAGTCAAAGAACACCTGCTTATCACCCGCTACTCTCCTAAACGAGTTGAAGCCGGTGAAATGCTGTCCTACACTGATGTACAGGAAATCCTGAGAATCCCGTTGATCGGCGTCATCCCCGAATCCGAATCCGTGTTGCATGCCTCCAACCAGGGAAATCCGGCAATTCACATCAAGGAAAGTGATGTCGCCCAAGCGTATGAAGATTTGGTATCGCGCTTTCTGGGGGACGATTTGCCATTACGTTTTATCAGCTATGAAAAGCCTGGGTTACTACAGCGCATCTTCGGAGGGAAATAGTCATGGCATTACTTTCCTTTTTATTTCCGACCAAAACGAAAAGCGCCAGTGCCGCCAAAGAACGCCTGCAAATTATCATCGCACGTGAACGGGGTGGCCGCCAAGGACAAGGTCACGATTTCTTGCCTGCATTGCATAAAGAACTCATCGAAGTCATTTCCAAGTACACCAAGGTCAATGCCGACGACATCAAGATATCTCTTGACCGCCAAGGCAACTTAGAAGTACTTGACGTCAATGTAGTTCTGCCGGACGCTGAAACTCCCTGACCGAAGCATGTAATGGAGGGGGATGAAAACCACTATCCTGTGCATAATATATAATTCATATGCACATCGCCATCTTTAGCCAGAATGCTGAGCTAGGCTCGCTCATGATGCGCGCGCTTGACATGCACGTCTGCCGTGTCTTTCACGACAGTGCTCAATGGCCTGATATGAAAATGCCTCTCGATACCACACAACTGTTTATTAACGATATGCATTCGGCTGCTTTACAATGGCAAAACATGCTGCCGCGGATCCGTCCCACCATACCAGTGCTGCTCATGACGGGCAATACTGCGCATGAACTAACAACATTGACAGCCGCACTTGAACTTGCGAGCAGTGTAGGACAGCGGATTGACTATCTGCTTACCCCAATCAAACCACATGCGCTATTAGCACGCGTGCAAGTACTACAACAACGCGCCTGGCCAGGCACTCTGCAAACACATCAGCAATTCTCAAACTATATCTTTGACATAGTAGAAAGTAAGGTGAGTCATGCCGGGAAACTCATCATCACAACCAAAAAGGAATTTGCACTAGCATTATTGCTGTTCAGCAATATAGGCCATCCGCTCTCGAGAAATTACCTTAAAGAAACCTTATGGAATCACGACGACACGTTTGGTTCGCGTACCATCGACACCCATATGTCACGTATCCGGCATAAATTGCACCTGGAACCTGAAAATGGCTTCAGCTTGACTACGATCTATGGTTATGGCTATCTGCTAGAGCAAATTCGAGGGGAGACACCCAAAAAGCCCATGAAATAAGCTATTTAGCACATGATGTCCGCCAGAGATCAAGTCAAATGCTCCTAAAGCGCCCTTATTACCTATCGAAGAGATCTTAGATATTGTTGCCAAATTGATCTGCAACAGCATCCAAACGCATCAACGCGGTATAATGACAAAAGAAATAGTTCCTTTATTTATTATTTTTTTGCGGCTCTTCGCACATTTATGCATTTGCTTGCCGTCGGGCTCAATCACACTACTGCGCCAGTCTCACTACGAGAGAAAGTGGCGTTTCCTGTCGACCAGATTGGTCAGGCGGTAACATCGGCTCGTACCTGGTTTGGCAATCAAATAAGCAGTAAAAATACTGTAAAAACGGCTGCAATGGCTGCTTCTGGCGGTGAAGCGGCCATTCTCTCAACCTGTAACCGCACCGAGCTGTATGCTGCCAGCGCCTTTAACAATATGGATGCGGCGATCGATAGTACTGCGCATTTTTTAGCTAACTATCACCAGCTCCCTTACGCTGAATTACGCCCCTTTTTATATGCATTGCCACAAGACAATGCAGTACGTCATGCCTTTCGAGTAGCCTCAGGCCTCGACTCCATGGTGCTGGGCGAACCCCAGATTTTGGGGCAAATGAAAGATGCGGTACGCCAGGCAGATGCTGCTGGCGGTCTGGGAACCTATTTACATCAACTGTTTCAGCGTACCTTTGCGGTAGCGAAAGAAGTACGCAGTACGACTGAAATTGGTGCTCATAGCGTATCGATGGCGGCAGCAGCAGTACGCCTGTCAGAGCGCATTTTTGACCGGATCTCTGGACAAAACGTGCTGTTTATCGGCGCAGGCGAGATGATTGAGTTATGCGCCACACACTTTGCAGCACAAAACCCAAAGTCGCTCACTGTCGCCAATCGCACCTTAGAGCGTGGCGAAACATTGGCGCACCGATTTAACGGCAACACACTGCGACTGATCGACCTACCGACACAATTATCGCAATTTGATATTGTGGTGTCATGCACGGCAGCTTCTCTTCCCCTCATTGGT
>JAATGO010000100.1 GCA_015654605.1 Betaproteobacteria bacterium | reverse complement strand
CATGGCGTTCTTGTTACTGAACTGTGAACTACTTTTTTCATTCCGTTGGTGTTCATGACTTCTTGTTTTGTAGCAGAGTTAATGCAAAGTCGACACGCACATCTTTCGCCTTGACCATTTCTTGCACAACCCAGTCGATATCACTACCGGTGGCGCCTGCAGCTAACGCGATGTTGCGCGCGTGCAGTGCCATGTGGCCGCGTTGGATACCTTCGGTAGCAAGTGCACGCAGTGCTCCCATATTTTGGGCTAATCCAACGGCCGCGGCGATTTCTCCCAGTTCCTGTGCCGACGTGACTCCCATAATTTTCAAGGCCAAACGTGCGAGCGGGTGCGTCTTGGTTGCACCGCCAACCAGGCCAACTGGCATCGGTAATTCAATGGTACCCACCAGGTCTCCGTTAGTAGCGATTTCCCATCGGGTTAGTGAGTCATAGTGTCCATTACGACAGGCATAAGCGTGTGCGCCAGCTTCGACTGCACGCCAGTCATTACCAGTGGCGACAATAACCGGGTCGATACCATTCATGATACCCTTGTTGTGCGTGGCGGCGCGATAGGGATCGACTGCTGCAAAAGTGTAAGCATCAACAATGCCGTTGATCACATCTTCACCAGAATATTCTTTGGTCTTGAGTGTCTGTGCCGAGTAACGTACAGAAGCACGCGCCAGGCGCAGATCAGCTAGATTGGATAAAATGCGCAGACGTACTTTGCCGCCGGTAATTTTTTCGATTGTTGGTGCAACCGCTTCTGCCATCGTGTTGACGGTGTTGGCGCCCATGGCATCACGTACGTCAACGATGAGATGGCTTACTACCATCGCTCCGCGCGCCGTATCCGGGAAAATATGCACCTCAATATCCTTGCAACCACCTCCCATGCCAATCAATACTTTATCGCGACTATTGGCCAGTGCCAAAATTTCATCCTTGTGCTTGAGGATAGCCTGGCGTGCGCCGTAAGGGTCTGTAATACCAACCAACTGTATTTGGGCGCGCATCAAGGGGCCTGTGCTTGAAGTTTGGAAACCACCAGATTCGAGCGATAGCTTGGCCATGAATGATGCTGCTGCGACAATGGAAGGCTCTTCCACCACCATGGGCACCAAGACTTCTTTGCCATTCAGACTGAAATAGCCAGCAATGGCAAACGGCAATTCAAACTTGCTGATGACATTTTCGATCATGCCATTGGCCGTTTCTAGCGGTAACGCACCAGTTTGCGCCAGAAGCTGATGCTCCTCTGCGGTGAGGCCCGCCATGTCGACAATTTTGCTTAAACGTTGCTCAGGAGTGAGTGCACGGAAATTGGGGAGTTTGGAATTGCTTGCCATGATGAATCTTCCTTTAGGTTGATAGCGTCGGACAGTGTCCGTCCCAGTCAACACTGGCAGGTCATAAGGCTCCCTGTCTCCTGGATGGTTCGCTAGAGCGACGCTTGAAATTATGGTTACAATGATATGCCATCTGTACCTAATTAAAAGGTACACTTTGAACAGACAGTTGGCTGACTGTGCCTTTTTTGTGGTGCATCGCAGCATATATTGGATATGTCATGACCATAGATTCCCCCGTGCGCAAAACGCTTTCCGGTACCATCGCTGCCAATTTGACGCGCCAGATCCGCGACGGTTTGATACCGGCCAGGCAAAAATTGCCCTCAATACGGGAGCTTGCCAAAGCTTATGGATGTTCCAAAAATACGGTGATTAGTGCTTACGATACCGTGGTTGCGGCGGGGCTGATTGAGCCGCGTCAAGGTGCAGGTTATTTTGTGCTTGAGAATATTCGCACGGATGCTGCCAATGATGAGCCAACTACGCTCGCACGTGCCATGGATATGGTGTGGCTGATTCGGGAACAGTTGATCAGTAAACCAGATCACCTCAATCTTGGAGAAGGATTTCCTCCGGTAGACTGGCTTCAGGAAATTCGCGTCGATCAGATACACTACAATGTAGTGCGTAGTGCCAGCAATTCTTTGTTTCGCTATGGCAGCCGCTTTGGCTACCTTCCCTTGAGACAATTGCTGCAACGCAAACTCGCTGCCTATGAAATTGGAGCAGCACCCGGGCAAATTGTGATGACACATGGCGCGAATCAGGCCATGGATATGGTGATTCGTCAATTTGTGCGACCTGGTCAGCATGTTTTAGTAGATGACCCTGGCTATTACATGTTATTCGGCAAGCTGGCGCTGGCTGGAGCCGAGATTGTGGGAGTGCCACGCTTACATGATGGTCCAGACCTTGATAGGTTGGAGCAGTTGTTGAAAAGTTTGCGTCCGAAGCTCTTTTTTACCCAGTCAGTTGGTCACAATCCAACTGGCTCCGACACTTCGGCTACCAAGGCGCATCGGCTTTTGCAACTGGCAGCGAAGTACGATCTGATTATCGTTGAAAATGATGTCTTTGCCGATTTCAAGCCACGTACGGCTACGCGGCTATCTGCACTGGATCAGTTAGAACGCACTATCTATATAGGCAGCTTTTCAAAATCAGTATCAGCAGCTTTACGCGTTGGCTTCGTGGCGTGTCATCCAACGTTGGCGAGTGACTTGGCCGATATCAAGACCATTACTCACATTAGCACCTGTGAGTACTCTGAAAGGACTCTGGCCACGATTTTGAGTCAGGGACATTATCTACGGCATGTCAGCCACCTGCGGGACAAACTGACTTATGCAACTGCACATGGTATTGAAGTACTTCACAAGCTGGGGGCAGAAATATTCAAAGAAAATGAACAGAGTCTCTACCTGTGGGCGGCTTTGCCGGGGATAACGGATTCGATCGCATTTGCACAGACGATGCTGGAACGCAAAATTATTCTGGCGCCAGGAGCGATTTTCTCGCCGCAGACAGGGCTGGTGACCCCATGGTGCCGTTTTAATGTGACATATCTTGATGATCCACGGGTAGCTGGGCTCCTCATGTCTTGAGGTTGAAACGTCATATTTAGCAGAGCATAGACAAAGTCATACAGGAGTAATGCATACGCGCAGGGGAGAGAAAGGGAAATGCTCTGCTTAAAAAAATAAAAATAAAATAAAAAGCGTGCTCACAGTTGAACACGCTTTTCAATAGTGACATCATCCCCTAGAGGGATGATGTGGTTGACAACAGTTTATTTAGTAACTGCCAGCAAAGTACGTTGACCGCCCTTGTAGGTGTACAACGTCAATGAACCGTCTTTTATATCGCCTTTGGAATCGAACGCAATCATACCCGTGATCCCTTGATGGTGAATTTTTGCAAGCTCAGGCAAATATTTGGCAGGCACGGCGCTTTTGGCTTTTTGCATGGCATCTGCGACAGCCATTGTCGCATCGTAAGCATAAGCGGCGTTATAGACAACGTCGATACCATATTTTTGCTTGTAGGCAGCTTTGAAGTCATCAAGCCCCTTCTTTTCTGATTCAGGAACACCACCTGCTTCGGCACATACGACCTCATTATCGATCAACCCATCACCGGCCAAGCCAGGCAGGGATCCGGTACAGATACCATCGCCCCCCATGAATTTAGCAACGATACCGAGCTGCTTCATTTGGAGCAGCATAGGGCCACCGACTGCATCCATTCCACCAAAGAAGATAACGTCTGGTTTTTTGGATTTAATCGATGTTAGGATGGCATTGAAGTCTGTTGCCTTATCATTGGTAAATTGTTTTGCAACAACTTTGGCGCCAGCAGCTTGAGCACCTTTTGCGAACTCTTCTGCAATGCCTTGACCATAAGCAGTTCGGTCATCAATGATGGCAATATTTTTGACTTTGAGAATGTTGACAGCATATTTACCAAGCGCTGCACCTAGTTGAGCATCATTGGCGACAACCCGGAATGCGGTTTTAAAGCCCTGTTGTGTGTATTTGGGATTGGTTGCAGAGGGAGAAACTTGGGGAATTCCTGCATCGCTATAGATTTTGGAAGCAGGGATGGTGGTGCCGGAATTCAGATGGCCGATGACCGCCGCAACTTTGGCATCAACCAGCTTTGTGGCAACTGACGTTGCTTGCTTAGGATCGGAGGCATCGT
This sequence comes from Betaproteobacteria bacterium, assembly GCA_015654605.1. The sequence continues at coordinate 1,562 of JAATGO010000100.1, read as the reverse complement.
CTTCGCCTTGTAATTCGAATTTGACGGGTTTGCCTGCGATTTGGAAGCCCTTGGCATTAAGCTCCTCGATTGCCATGCGAGCACCATTTTCATTGTCTTTTCCCATATGAGCATTAGGGCCAGAGAGGGGGCCAACATGAGCGATCTTGATAACTTCTTGAGAATAGGCTGCGCCGGCGAAAACCAATGCTATTGCTCCGGCTAATGGGATAATTGCGGACTTGAGTTTCATAGATTCCCTCTGTAAATTGAATAAACACTATTTATTGCATGCTTAGTTTTGTATGGTATTCAGATATAGTGAGGTAAGTACTTACCAATTTTGCTGGTTTTATTATCGCACTAATGTGTCTGAACAACATAGACGGTACAACATTAGAAACTGCTTGCAAAGGTTTTTTTAGAGACATCCTTTCAGAATTGAAGAGTTTTGATTATGGTTATACACCACCGCACCCTTGATAAGGTTGATCGTAAGTTATTAAATTTCTTACAAAAGGACAACCAGATTCCTACACGGTTGCTGGCCGAAAAATTGCATATTTCACAACCTACTTGTTTGCGTCGAATACGCGAGTTGCGAGAAGCCGGGATTATTCACGCTGAAGTGGCGATGGTAGATCCATTTGCACTGGGATACGGCATGTTGGCATTCGTGGAAATATCGCTGATAAATCAGTCTGATGAGCACATGCGGGAATTTGAACAGCGGATGAACCGGGAAAGCGAGGTCATGCAGTGCTACTTTGTTTCTGGAGAATATGATTATTTTCTTGTTGTGCATGTTGTTGATATGGATGCATATTATCAATTTGTCCGCCGAGTCATTTCTGGCTCTGGCAATGTGCGACATTTTCAATCAAGGTTTCCGATGAAGAGAGCCAAATTTGTCACGCAGATTGTATTTGATGAAAAACACAGTGAGACACAGGTGCGTACCTCGCGTTGAGAAAGCAATAGCTATGCCACACAGGAGTGAGACATGTGATGGTGCCAGCAGCAGGAGAAAGTGGCGGTAGTAAGATATATGGCACAGTATTTGTCTGTTCGAGAGGGAACATAATGGAACGTGACAACACTACTATAAGCGAAGGAAAGTAACTAGTAGAGCCAGATGCTTTTTTCTTTATATAGAAGACTTTTGTCGTTTGGCAAAAATTGAATATGCTGTAGGTGGCTTTAACGCGCCAAATAAACCATCTTTATCGATCAATAAGTCAGAAAATAGGATAAATATGACAGAAGTAGCAGTAATTTTATGGAATGATGGATAGAAATTACCTATGAAGTGTGCGACTCTGTAATAATTATAGCTATTAGTAATAAAAGGGGTTAATACCATGCAGGCAGTTGAGTTTTTTATTCAGGATATGGCCGTCATCATGTTGATTGCGGGCGTGGTCACCATTATTTTTCATCGCCTCAAGCAGCCTGTTGTGTTGGGTTATATCGTTGCGGGCGTGATCATTGGTCAGCACACGCCGCCATTCGAGATGATTCAGGATGAAAAAACGGTACATATTCTGTCTGAATTGGGTGTGATATTCCTGCTCTTTTCGCTG
>JAATGO010000134.1 GCA_015654605.1 Betaproteobacteria bacterium | reverse complement strand
GGAGAATAGGGAATATGCGGAGTCGTCTTGTTCGCATGAGCGTGCTCAAGAATCAGAAAGGTGCGCTCATATTCGATTTGGCTGACATTGTCCAGTGCCTGCTGGATTTTCTTACTGAATTCCTTGAGCTGTTTCGCTTCGGGTGCCGCGGTTGATGAATCATGCAAGATACGTTCAACCTCGTCGCGAAGCGCATGTAAATATGGACGAAAAGGTTCGTATTGTGCCGAACGATATTTGACGCTTGCCTCTAGTGTCATTTCCAGACTTGTTTCCGAGGTTGGGACACGCGGAAGGGGGACAACCTGTTCAAGGGCGGCCATTTCGGCATTGAGTGTATGAATGCGGTCTGGCAGGGGAAAATTCGTATTATGGAGTTGGCCGAGTTCTCTGTGTGCTTGCATCAGTTGGTTGCGCTTGATCTGTAATTCTAACGGGCGCATATCATGGATATAGTCGTTAAAACGGTCACGCGACTGTTGAGACTCCATCATTTCACCCGCGAGCCAAGCAGCTGTCGGATGAGGAGATACCCGGATCATCGATTGTGCTCGTAAGGTTGCGATGGCTTCCATTTGCTCCTCACACTGGTTGATAAGACCATCGAGCTGATCTTGTAATGCCGAGAAGGAGTCGCCGCGAGCTTCCAGTTCAGCGCGGATGGAGACGTTACCTTCGATGTCTGATAAGTATCTGCCAGCCTGTTTTTTTAGTACGGATAGTTGGTTGAATTTCACCCCCAATTCATTGTCCGATTGTATAGTTAACTGTCGTGTGTTCGCGATGAATCTGGGCATGAGTCTGTCGAACAATGGAGTGTTTGCATGGTCACTGTGTATGAAGTTTTGTACAGACATGGCTTGTTGCATTACCGGTGATCCATGGTTGATCGCGGAGGCTTCAAAATTTCTCGCAACAGAGCTGTCGGGCATGTTCATATGCAGTTTATCAACTGCATTGTATGGAGGCCTGGCCGTTGCTGCTACCGCTATGCTTGCCAAGACAGTTCGTTCTAATGCCGTCGTTGTGAGCGCTGATGGCATACTCGTTGGCGGTAATGCAGTGTGATGAGTAGCAGGATCGGATTGTACATCTCTTGCCATTTGACTCGTGAAATTACCACGTTCGCGTTGTGCCATTTGTTGTTGATAGATAATTGGCACCGGGCGTCTTGGCACCATCTGTGGCGGTGCTTGGAATTGAGTGGTCGCATTGTTATTATGCGGAACGCCTTCGTTGGAGGTGGTATAAGCTGAAGGTTGCGCAAGTGACGTTAATGGGAAATAAGAATGAGTCATGTTGCATTCTTTGGCCGCATGATAACTTTCCGGCTTGGATAATATGAGATGAAGATGAGTAGCGACTGAGCAGAAAGAGTTCCCGCAGCATGCCTTATAGTTAAGGATTAATATCGTGTAACCCCGACCCGTTCTGGCAGGTGAATGAGAGCATCATGTGATGATACCAGTGACAACTCCTGCATCTCGTTCTCGTTCGAGGACGATTCTCCGACTTTCCCCTGATGAAGGGAAAAGGCATTCATGTTAAAAATGATTTCTTTTCGCAGTATTTTTCCCTAGAATGAACGCAGGATTTTTTGAGAAGTATGCGGTATATGTATCGTCAATGCATTGCCATCTATCTAACGATGTGCAGTAACGATAAAATCTGTTATAACAGACTACGTGTCGATAATACTAACTTAATGGACACTTTTGGGCGGGCAATATTGCAGTACGCTATTTTTTTGAAAGTATAATCATGCGAATCTTTTCTTCCCTCTTCATTTATGCTAACAACAGAATTTCCTTTTTTGCACAACGTGGCAATATGTCTCAGCGTGCATCATTGATGATGATGCAACATCATTCTATCGGACCATCACTAGATCGTTCTATTCAGATGCGATGGTATATGATTTGCTATTCAATACTGGTAATTGCGCTTTTAAGTTTTCATACTATGGTTTATGCTCAGGTGGCTAGTTTTGAGTGCGGTAAGGCAAAGACACCTGTAGAGATGACTATTTGTCGAGTACCTTCACTAGGCGTGAAAGATGTCAAGATGAATACGTATTATCAGATTTTGCAAACAATAAAACCTGGTGTGAGTGGTATGGCCTATCGCGAGTTTCGTGACAATATAAAAGAGGACCAAACTAACTGGATGGAACACAAAAGAAACATATGCCAAAGTGATGTGAATTGCCTTGAAAAAGCATATGATCAGCGCATCGCTGATTTAACCGATACGTTAATGAAAAATGTTGCCCTTACTTATGGAAGAATGTGCGACGAAGCATAAGATATCGATAATGGTACATTACAGTACCATCATCGAAATTGCCAGATAAGCCAGATAATACCAAGCTGAATTTTTTGAGGAGGGCAATGCTATATTACTGCTCCAGTATATATTTTTCTCAGTTTATAAACGACTACATCCCATTAAGCTAGACAAGCGTTCAGAAATCTCGCAGAGAATATTCTGGACTTCGTCGAGACTGGGATTAATTTGTTTATCGATACGTTCGATATATGGCACATTAAGTGCCGCTAGCATATGTGAGTTAGCGCCAATGACAGGGAAGGACAGATTCATGACGCCACGAATCTGTCTGCTTTCCATGCGCGAGTAACCACGAGCACGTGTTTCCTCAATTTGACGCAACAATTGTGCATGATCAACGTCTTGCTCCCCTTCGATCCGGACATGGGCTGCCAGCATACGTCCGCGTTCGGCTTCATCGCGAAATGATAGTAGTACATGGCCGGAAGCCGTATCCGTTAAGCTGACTAACGCTCCCACTTTGAGACCAAAAGCCCAGCGTTCAGGACTGTTAACCTGAGCCACAACAATGACACGCCCAGCTTCATAAATCGTCAAATGGCAAGACTGCATGGTACGGTTAGCCAGTTCACGCATATGTGGCAGAGCAGTGCTGACGAGAGAACGAATTGGTTGATGGTAATGGGCTAATTCGAATAACTTCAGTGATAGGCGATAATGATCACCATCCGCAATGAGATAGCCGCGCTGTTCCAAGGTAACAACCATACGGAAAATTTCATTGACGCTGCGCCCCAATTGACGGGAAATTTGATTGAGAGTGAGGGCTTGTTCGGACTTGCTTAGCAATTCCAGAATATCCAATCCTTTGTCCAATGCTGGGGCAGCATAACGGGTCTTACTCATATTGGATGTGTTCGGTATGGCAATGTCTGAGGGATTGTCTTTTGCTGTTTTCGGCATGTAGCGTGTAATATTGTGTAGAGCGCATATGCATAAATATCTGCGATATGAACGAACCTGTATGACGCTAGGTTACTTTGCTCAGAAAAATATCTGGCAAGATAATGGACAGCAATGCATTCACACAGACCGTTCCCTTTTTTTATAACTAATTTTACCAAGAGTTGGAACTAATTCTAATATACAGGATAAGTTACGAGGATTCATCTGCGTGTGAGATATCTACATGACCGTTTCTTCAGATCCGTATATGTGCATTGCTGCTTGCTTCAGGCTTTAAAAGGTATGAACAATACCAAAATAGCCACCGTTCTGATTTTGTCCAGGCAGGGGGCTGTTATCGGTAGCTTCAACCGAGAAAGTCGAATTGCTTCCGTTACGTACAGTTCCTACACTGGCATACAGCAGGGTACGTTTGGAGAGGGCATAATTGACCCCTCCCATGAACAGGCTGGCGTGCCCTCCGTCATTATTGGCGTTGACATGGTAAACTGCTCCAATCAGGGTCATTGCTGGAGTGATCTGATAGTTGGCACCTAGCCAATAATGATTAACGCGATCTGGTGCATTGACAGC
>JAATGO010000042.1 GCA_015654605.1 Betaproteobacteria bacterium | reverse complement strand
TTCAAAATTAGGTTCTGCAATTGGCTCAGAAGCAGCTGAAGCACGCAACATCATGACTTTGGACATCATACCGTTCCCTACAAAATTGCCAGAACCGTCAAAATTAAGCGACTCAATGACAACATCTGCCGGGGAACGCCCCATTGCCTGTGCAATCGATGCCACACGCTGACACAAATTCTGATACGTTGCCTGAATTAATTTATCATCCAGTTTCTTGCTACTTTCCGGCGTCAGTCCGAACTGCAAACCATTCAATGCCAACTTATCCTGAACACCCGCTACCGTTTTTGGCAATCCAGTCAAGTCTGTCGTTTTCATCTCCAAACTCTGCTGCACACGCCATCCTACGATTGGTCTCATTTTGTTGCTGTTAGAAGTAGCGGTGGGAGTGACTGGTTGATCTGCATATATTGCATAAGTACTATAGCCACGCGTTTTCAGTATCGCCTTGGGATCAAGCTGCTTGATCGCTTCCGTCCCCTGTCGCATCTTTTGATTCACTAATGATGCTGCCCTACCTTTGTCTTTATCCTGCTCTTCTACTGTAAAGGTGGCGATTGCTTGATCATTGTTCACAACAACTTCTCCAGCAGCAGGCACCTCGACAGCTGCGCCACTACTCGATAGTGTCTGTGCCTGCGCAGCTAAGCTGGCTCCACCAAACAACATAGAACAAATCAAAATTCGTAAGCATGACATACAATTTCTCCAAAAAATGAGGGGGGTATTATGCTACCTTAGGTTACTCAATGCAATTTACTCGCTGAAACAAAAACTAACACGACATCATAGGCAGCAAACTGCGTCTCTTATTTCTTTCCCATCCCCCACTAAGCACTGTAACAACAGAATTTCCGCGATGGCATTTCATCACATCAGTATCTTCACGCTTAGCCCATAGGAAAAGCATACTAACATAAGTACATATCATTAAATGTATCTAAATATATAAAGCATCTCTCAACTTTCTGTATGTCCGCTTCACTCTCTCGCAGCTGTCTTTTTTCAACGAAAAGCCACTAAAAACAATGCTTGCACTCGATTTGCGTTGCCACTCTTCAGTTCAGTATAGTGACAATACTGCAGCCATGGCAACGAGCCTACAACGTCTCATATTAAGCGATGCGTTAGACACAACAGAGCGCACCCAGCTTACCAAATGGATGGAAGGGAACACCACTGGCAATGCACGCATACGCACGGGTGTACCAAAGGGCTGGCTAGTTGTGGATAAAACGGAATCAGGCAACTACGGTACCAGCAATGATGTCGAGGTGATAAGGTCTCCTAACAAGCCGCCTATTGTGCTCGTGATTTATTTCACGCAGCCTCAAAAAGAGGCTCCCATGTGCAATGCTGTCATCGCAACAACAACGCAAATCGTCATGGGATCACTGAGCAAATAGCCCTGGCATTGCCCTGTACTTTCTGTTTATTTTACACAAGGCGCTGATTTTTACGGGGCATTGCTCACTACTCACTGGCCACTGATTTATGGCAAACCGACACTATTACTGCAGGGTATTCCGTCCTGAAAGCACCGCAGATTGTAAAACGTGACGCTGGCAATTTCATGCATGGCTTCCGTGGTAAAAAACCCCTGATGCCCCGTGACCAATACATTAGGGAATGTCATCAAGCGCTGAAAAACATCATCCTCAATCACTTCCGAAGAGTGGTCGTGAAAAAATAGCTCGCTTTCCTGTTCATAGACATCAATGGCCAATGCTCCCAAATGATGGGATTTCAGGGCCTCTATCACTGCAGGAGTATCGATTAATGCCCCTCTGGAAGTATTGACAAGCATCGCCCCCTGCTTCATCAACATCAATGTCTGCTGATTGATCATATGCTGAGTACTGTCTGTCAGTGGACAATGTAATGAAACGATATCAGATTCAGCTAGCAGTGTATTCAAATCAACAAATGTCCCTAATGGTGTAAATGCTGGTGATGGAAATGGGTCATGACCAAGCACACGACATCCCAGACCGTTCATGATACGCGCCGTTGCCAAGCCTATCCTACCTGTTCCCACGATGCCAACGGTTTTTCCATGCAGCGTCATTCCCAGCAAGCCATCCAATGCAAAATTGCCTTCTCGAACTCGAGCATATGCACGATGCGTATGTCGATTGAGCGTCATAATGAGCGCTAAAGCATGTTCAGCTACAGCTTCTGGTGAGTATGCTGGAACCCGAGCAATAAAAAATTGCAAACGATGCGCGGCCTCGACATCTACGTTATTGAATCCAGCACAGCGTAATAAAATAGCCTGTACACCATATGCATGCAATGCCTCCAGCACTGGTACATCCAGTTTGTCATTCACAAAAACGCAGATAGCCTCACTGCCTTTTGCCAAAGAAACTGTCTGCAATGATAATGATGCCTCAATATGAATCAGTTCTACTGCATGTGCCTCGTCCTGATGAGCACATGCCTCATCAAGAAAGCGTTTATCGTAAGCTTGAGCACTAAAGACTGTAATTTTCATGATGCATTCTTCTTTCTAGTAAAACACAAGGATAATCGAAAGCTCTGGTCACCAGACATGGTATCTTCTTATAAAATATATGGTGCCCATATCCCTGAACCTGTTTCAATCTATCATGATCGCAGACTTACCTGGTAAAGATATCAAATAGATTGTCGAAATCCATGATCTATATCAGTAATCTGAAAGGATTGCGCGTTGCTATCAAACAAAGGGCTGAAAACAGGCAAAAACAGATCGAACGCAACGTCCAAAAATGCTGAAAAGAAAGCTGTTACACTCGCCATCACGAATGCTCGACTCTACATCAGAAAAATGCAAGGGAAAATATGTCAGCCATAGTGCCAGATGCCAGCCCCTCTTCAGCAGATTCATCTGCACTATGTGGCTACCTGCAAGGTGAAATAGACAGTGCTTTTATCTATGATACGCTCGCGGCAGTCCAAAACGATGCTGGAGTGCGTAACGTATTTCAGCGTCTCGCCAGCGTCGAGCGACGTCATGCAGCTTTCTGGAAGGAACGCCTAAATCGCCTTAACGTGCAAGTTGACAATGTCAAACCAAGTTGGCGCGCACGCCTGATAGGATGGTCAGCACGACATTTTGGCTCGTCTTTTGTTCTGCCAATCCTGGCCCGGACAGAAATGAAGGAAAGTCACGCCTACGATGGGCAACCTGACGCCGTTGCAGCCGGAATGCCTGCGGACGAATATGGCCATGCGCGTATTGTGCAAGCGGCAGCAATGGCGGTCGGAGGCTTATCTGGTAGTACCCTGACAATGATAGAAGGACGCGCTAATGGCGGCGACGGCAATGCCTTACGCGCAGCCGTCCTCGGCGCCAATGATGGCCTCGTTTCCAACTTAAGTTTAGTCATGGGAGTCGCTGGCGCTATGGCCAATGAACATACGATCTTATTGACAGGCCTTGCTGGCCTTGTTTCTGGAGCCTGCTCAATGGCCATGGGTGAATGGCTGTCAGTCAACAGTGCGCGGGAGATGACGCAACGCCAAGTGCATAGTGAAGCAACTGTCATCGATCAAGTTCCTGATATTGAGAAACAGGATCTTATTTTGATTTATCGCTCCAAAGGACTAGATGAAGTCTCTGCACAAAAACTGGTCAACAAGCTGTTCGAATCGCCTAGCGTAGCACTAGACTCACTATCGCGAGAAAAGCTAGGCGTCGATCCAAAGGATTTGGGCGGCTCCCCCTGGACTGCTGCCGCAACATCTTTCTGCCTCTTTGCATTAGGAGCAGCTTTCCCGGTAGTACCTTTTCTATTTCTAAAAAGTGAGGCAGCCTTCATCACCAGCTTTGCTCTCAGTACTCTAGCCTTACTTGGTATCGGTGCGGTAACCAGTTTGTTTACAGAACGCAACGTACTTTTTTCCGCATTTCGCCAATTTGCCATTGGTGCCAGCGCTGCCGCCGTCACTTTTGGTCTAGGACATATCATTGGCGTCAGCATCAGTTAATATAAAGCCATTACAACGTCATCTCTCCTCTGTGCAGATAAGATAAGACTCCGCCACTAAGAAAAGGAATACCCACGTACCATTCATATCCCTGCCCTTTCAAGAAGTCGCCTTTACCATCTCATAGGTTACTAAAACTGTCTCCAAGCACATCACTCGCGAATTAGATCTTCCTTATTCAGATTTTGTCCCCTTTCGTCTTGAGATGGGAGCCATAGCATCAAACACTCCGTCTCGGCGGATAAGGGCATGGAATAAAGCTGCTGCGATATGGGCCAGGATGAGCGCGAAGAAGACGAATGCTAATAAGCGGTGCGCATTCCATAACACTGTGTGCAAAGCATCACTCTGTGAAAGGATGGCGGGAAGCTGATATCCGCCAATGAGTTCCACCGGATAAGCTGCAGCAGACAGCATACCCCAACCAAGAAGCGGCATCGCGATCATCAAGGTGTAAAGAAGGATATGCGAAAGTTTCGCCGCAAGCCGCATCGGTTCAGGCAGGTCGCGCGGTAAGGTCGGTGCACCAACCTTGAGTCGAAGCCCAAGACGCAAAACCGCGAGGATCAGGATCGCGATACCAAGCGGTTTATGGATCGACACCAACGTCAAGTACTTCGCCGTCACCGTCGAAACCATACCGACACCGATAAATAACATGGCCAGGATACAGATAGCCATAAACCAGTGCAAAATGCGTTGCATCGGAGTGAAACGATCATGAGAGAACTGGGACGTGTTTATCATTTGGAAGGCCTCATCATAGTTAGAGGATAATGGTCAGCCTCGGCGGTACGCCGATTGTAGGACACCGAATAGGCAGCTGAACGAGCCGCTGGAAACGGGTCATCCGAAGTGTGGATGCCGGACGGCAGAATGGTCGGATCAAAATTGATCTCTCGGCAGGAGCCTTCCGACTCGGGCAAGACTCGATCAATAATGAATGTGCCGACGTCGATTGTCCGCCGACTTTCGGGCCATGACTTGCTCGGGTTATCAGTAGGATCCCCCGGCTCGGCAACCGTAACAGACAAACTCCAACGTTGCGGCTCCGCTGCGACACGCTTAGTGATCTCACTCTCGAGAAAGTCCGGCCCCTGAGCCTTCATGTCATCTGCGGAGATGAACATCGGTTGCGCTTTTGGAATGAGCGACCAGCGCACGGCATGGCTATTGCCCTTCGCGTCGGTGAAAATAAAACTGTTCAACGCGTTGTAGCGCTCCTCGGCATAACTTTGCGTAAAGGGGGTGCTTTTCGCCCAAGCACCAAAGGCCACGATCTCAGGGTGAGCGGCTGCAAAGCGCTTCATTGCATCTGGGTCATCCTTACGCGCGGAGGCCAATTGTAACTCGTAAAAACCTTGCACTGTTCCCACAGGAAAAAACGGCACATCAATCATCGCGCTGCGCCATTCTTGCCCGTCCGGTGTCTTGATTTGCCAACTGATGCCTCGCACCCGAGCCATGCCGTCGTCAGCCATCGGATTCGGCCCTGCAAGGTTAAACCATCCCGTAACTGGATAGCGGCCAGACACAAAGGTCTGCGCTTTCGACAGTGCTGCTCCGGCCCCGTTTGCCTCGAATGTACCGGTGAAACAGATACCTTTGGAATGATTACGGCGGTAACCGAGTACCGGACCTTCCGGCGGCGCCAGAACATCAACTAGTCGAGCAGGCGTCACCCGCTCTGGTGAGAACCAGCCAGCAGTATAAGCGAAGGCTGCCGCCCCGCCTCCTGTTACGACGACGATGACAATAAGGGAAGCGATGATAGAACGCGGTGACTGTTGCGACATGGGGTTCCTTTGCTAGTTTCAACTAAAGCGATTGAGTGTGGACTAAGACATCTTCACAAATAGCACC
>JAATGO010000172.1 GCA_015654605.1 Betaproteobacteria bacterium | reverse complement strand
GCAATTTCAAAGCCATCGTTCGTTTCTCGCATGGTCATTAGACGTTTTCTGGCAGTACCACCCAAGGGGCCTTGGTATAAGAGTAGGCAGGCGCTAGCAGAAGTGCCACGGCCTACTCGCCCGCGCAGCTGATGTAGTTGTGATAGTCCAAAGCGTTCGGCATGTTCGATGACCATGAGAGAAGCATTGGGGACATCGACGCCGACCTCGATGACGGTCGTGGCGACTAGGACATGAATCTCTCCCTGTGTGAAAGCGTTCATGATGTTTTGCTTCTCAAGCGGTTTGAGTTTGCCGTGGACTAATCCTATGCGTAAATCGGGCAGTGCTGCTAATAGCATCGCATAGGTTTCTGTTGCGGTCTGTAATTGCAATGCTTCTGATTCTTCTATTAATGGACAGACCCAGTAGATTTGTTTTCCTTCTTGCGCTGCGGCATGGACGCGAGCGATGACTTCGTCACGACGGTTCTGATCGATGGCACGCGTGATCACAGGCGTTCTGCCTGGTGGTAGTTGATCAATGACAGAGACCTCAAGATCGGCGTAATAGGTCATGGCAAGCGTACGCGGAATGGGAGTCGCTGACATCATGAGCTGGTGTGGTACGGTTTGCTGTGCCGTTGATGCGATAGGAGTAGCAGCCTTATTGCGTAGTGCTAACCGTTGACCGACACCGAAACGATGTTGTTCATCCACAATGACAAGTCCAAGACGTTCAAATTGGACTCCCTCTTGAATGAGTGCATGTGTGCCAATGACCAGTCTGGCCTGACCGGACTCGATGCGCGCCATTGCTTCCGTTTTTGCTTTCTTTTTGACACTGCCTGTTAACCAGGCGACATTGACGCCCAGTGGTTCCATCCATGCTGCGATCTTACGGAAATGTTGATCGGCGAGAATTTCTGTGGGAGCCATAAGCGCGGCCTGGAAACCACTGTCAATGGCCTGTGCTGCTGCTAATGCAGCAACTACGGTTTTGCCGCTGCCGACATCACCTTGCAGTAGACGTTGCATAGGGAAAGATGCTTGCAGATCGCGACGAATTTCGCTCAATACGCGTTGCTGTGCGTCTGTTAACTGAAAGGGTAATTGGCGTAAGAGTGCCTGTGACAACTCCCCAATGCATGACAGTGCGTTGGCATTGCGTTCTCGTCGCGCTGTTTGCGCACGTTTGAGTGACAATTGCTGCGCCAATAACTCATCAAACTTCATGCGGATCCAGGCCGGGTGGCTGCGGTCAGACAATGCATTTTCATCAACATCAGGAGGTGGATTGTGCAGTAGGCGTACGGCTGTGGCGAAATCGGTTAACTGATAGGAGGTTACTTGTGATGCAGACAAGGTGTCGTGCAGATCAATACGCTTGAGAGCCGCACTAATGGCAGTACGAAGATAGGTTTGCGACAACCCCTCACCAGCGGGATAAATGGGTGTCAGCGCGTCTGGTAGAGGGGCGCCTTCCAAAACGACGCGGTATGTTGGATGTACCATCTCCGCACCAAAAAAGCCATGTCGTAGCTCACCACGTACGCGAATACGTGTTCCTTGTGCCAATTGTTTCACTTGATTGCCGTAAAAATTCAGGAAACGCATCACCAATTGTCCGCTATCATCGGCGATCGTGACAATCAATTGACGGCGTGGGCGATATTGGATATCGCATGATATGACAATGCCTTCGACTTGTACTGCCTGCATGCCATGCAGACTGGCGTCCTGGATACTGATAATTGTCGTCTCATCTTCGTAGCGTAGTGGCAGATGCAAGATCAGATCCATATCCGTACGCAACCCCAATTTGGCCAACTTATCGGCATTGCTACGTGGTGTTTTGGCAGGAGCAGACTTGGATTTTTTGGAGGGGACTGGCATGTGGATGAATTAAAGTAGACTCATAAGTAGACTCATGCAATGCCTGAAATGTGTGGGAAAGGCGTACGAATGTCGGTCATCATGACTGCTGGCAATGGGCAAGAAAGTGAGCAGTAAAAAATCAATGATCGCTTTCGTCAAGAGACAGCGTAAAATAGCCGGTTTAGCGTTATTGTACTGTAATTATTTACAGTGGTGGCGCATAGTATTGTCATCATTTATTTTGCCGGTATGCATTCTCTTTCCGATTACGACTTCGATTTACCTCCTGATCTCATTGCGCAACTCCCTCTCAGTGAGCGTAGCGCCTCTCGTTTGCTTCAGGTCGATGGCCTGGTTGATCGTCAGTTTACTGATATTGTCGATTTGCTCGAGGTCGGGGATTTATTGGTTTTTAATGACACACGCGTATTAAAGGCACGGTTTTTTGGGGTCAAGGAAACTGGAGGAAAAGTCGAGGTATTGGTAGAGCGTGTACTAGACACCCATACTGTGCATGCACAGGTACGTGCATCAAAATCGCCTGCGCCAGGGACAACGATCCGTCTGGCGGATGCTTTTGATGTGCGGGTGGGGGAACGTGCGGGTGAATTTTATCTGTTGGAATTTCCTTCAGATGTTTTTACATTGTTGCAGACATATGGTAGCTTGCCATTGCCGCCATATATTGAGCATGCTGCCGATGCTTATGACGAAGCACGTTACCAGACCGTTTATGCTAAACAACCAGGGGCAGTGGCTGCTCCTACGGCAGGTTTGCATTTCGATCAAGAGCTGCTTGATCGCTTGCAGGCCAAAGGCATTCGTTTTGCCTATGTAACGTTGCATGTTGGCGCCGGGACATTTCAGCCAGTACGAGTAGAAAATCTAGCGGAGCATCGTATGCATAGCGAATGGTATACCGTGCCGCAAGAGACGGTGGATGCTGTTCATGCAACCAAGGCGGCTGGGCATCGCGTCGTGGCGGTGGGGACGACTAGTTTGCGAGCATTGGAATCAGCATCGCAAACCGGAGCGTTACACGGAGGAAGTGCCGATACACGATTGTTTATTACACCAGGTTATGTTTTTAAGACGGTCGACTGTTTAGTGACCAATTTTCATTTGCCGAAATCGACTTTGCTGATGTTGGTCTCGGCATTTTCTGGCTACGTTGTCATCAAGGAAGCTTATGCACATGCGATCCAGAAGCAATATCGGTTTTTCAGCTACGGTGATGCCATGTTGCTTACCTGTTCTTATCACCCGCTTCTAGTTTGAATGATTGATATGCTTGAATTTACTTTACTGAATACAGATGGCAATGCACGTCGCTGGCGTGTCAAATTGAATCATGGGATAGTGGAAACTCCCATTTTTATGCCCGTCGGTACCTATGGCTCTGTCAAGGCGATGTCGCCGCTGGAGCTCAAAGATATTTAGGCGCAGATTATTCTCGGCAATACCTTTCACCTGTGGTTGAGACCGGGATTGGATGTGCTGAAGAAGTTTGGCGGTTTGCATGGATTTATGGGATGGGATAAGCCCATCCTGACGGATTCTGGCGGTTTCCAGGTATTCTCGTTGGGCGACATGCGAAAAATTACGGAGGAGGGCGTCCATTTCTCTTCACCGATCAATGGAGACAAACTCTTTTTGTCACCAGAAGTATCGATGCAGATTCAGCGCGCGCTCAATTCAGATATCGTGATGCAGTTTGACGAATGTACTCCTTATGCGATTGATGGCCGTCCTGCAACGCAGGAAGAGGCTGG
>JAATGO010000132.1 GCA_015654605.1 Betaproteobacteria bacterium | reverse complement strand
CCGCATGATACCTATTGCAGAGAATGAACAGTTAGCATGTGACCAGCATCTGCTGGAGCAAGTTGTCACTAAGGCCTTTTCTCAACGGCGAAAAGTCATGCGTAATTGTTTGTCCGGGATGCTGACCGAGGACGAGATCGTGGCCGCAGGCGTTGATCCTCAAGTGCGCCCAGAAACAGTTTCAACAGCGCAATATGTGGCTTTGGCTAATGTATTAGCGGCATTACAATGAATGTCATGTCAATCTCTGGCAATTAAACAGTGGCAGGTGTTGGATTGCTTGTGCTGTAGATACTTCAAAAAGCTCTGGACAGCGTGTTATTGGAGGCTTGTTCGTAGCAGGTTCAATGCTGTAGCACCACACCACGCACAGGCCTATCTTCGGCTTGGTTCTCTTACTTTCCTGCTTTATTTAATAAAGGGAAAATTTGTATGAACTTCTCTCCAGGATAAGGGATCGGAATATCATCAAGCATCTCAGTCTCGAATATAATATTACTCACCCAGATTAGGCATAAAGGAATTTCAAATGAGAATGTTGCACACAATGCTTCGCGTCGGTAATCTAGATCGTTCGATCGATTTTTATATTAACGTTTTGGGCATGAAACTGCTGCGCAAGACTGATTACCCCGATGGGAAGTTCACACTGGCATTCGTCGGCTATGGAGAAGAACATGATCACACTGTCTTGGAGCTTACCTACAACTGGGACACGGATTCCTATGATCTTGGCACGGGTTACGGCCATATCGCGATCGAAGTCGATGATGCATATGCTGCTTGTGACGCAGTGAAACGAAAAGGTGGTACAGTGACCCGAGAAGCAGGGCCGATGAAGCATGGCAAAACCGTCATTGCTTTCGTAATGGATCCTGATGGGTATAAAATTGAGTTCATCCAGAAGAAGGTGCAGTACAATGCTGCTGATTAATGAACTGAAGAACTGAAATTTTGCTATATGGATTATGTATTACTTATAATGCATGTAGCTCTAGAGCGCATCGCATGCCTGTTTATGGAGTGAACGCTAATAAAAATAATACATGCCATCATTTTGATGACATGTACATTCATAGGTTGTGTTTCGATTTTGGAAGAACAAGAGCGGGCTTGTAATTTTGTTCTTGAATGCATTTCTATTGTTGGTGCATGCCAGCAATAGAACTTTTGAAATCATCATCGCACTGGGCAATGATTAGCCATATGCTATTATCAGTGCACCCATCCAGCTTAATCTTCATTGCGTGGTACCGCCGCATTATTGACGATGATGCGTAGTGGATCACGACCGATGACGTGCATCGTGATGCCTAGCTTTTGCAGGAGTGGGTACATGCTCGGCTGCAAGATGGCAATTTCTTTTTTCCCGATCGCGGTATTGTGTTCCCATTTGTCAGCAAATTCAGTAATGCTAGGAATTGCTAAATGTGGTTCTTGATTAAGGCCAAAAGCCATTTCGTCTTGATAGGCAACAAGTGTTGCTGTGCGTTGCAGATAGAATGGCAAGGATTGTTCGTAGCGGCCTACCATATACAGAGCCGTATCTGGTGTTATTTGAGTTTGGATGGCGGACAAGTGATTGACACCAGCAGCATAACGACCCTGAGCATCATATTTCGAGATTAGGAGCTGACTAGCCATGAAAGCAGAAAATGCTAGCAAAATGATTGCGCTATGTTTATGACGGCGAGCCAAGAATATGGCGACAATGGCTCCTACTACCATCAAAGTCAAAGCAATATAAATCCATGGTAGATATTGCTGTAGCAGTATCTTTAAAGAAGGATCCTTGGCAGAGGCTGGAATACGATGGACAAACATCAGGCCAATTGCTGCTGGCAAACCAAAGACAATTGCAATTAAATATAGTGTGCGGGTATTTGCTTGATCCAAGCGACAGGCAATGAGAAGCGCCAATGCTGGAAAAATTGGCAGAATATATGCAGGGAGTTTGGAGTCTGAAATACTAAAGAAGAAAAAAATGAAGAGCGTCCAGATCAGCAACATTTTCTTTGGTTGAAAATGATATTTGCTATCCTTGTCTGGTAAATTGGCATTGGAGTTTGTGGAGTGATCACGTAGTCCTTCCTTAAGACCTTGTAGCAGTACTCCCAGCCAAGGTGCGATGCCAGCCATTAAGATGAGAATAAAATAATACCAGGCACCGGTGCGATGATGAATTCTAGTAGTGAAGCGCTGAAGATGTTCGTGGATGAAAAAAAAATGAGCAAATTCAGGGTTGCGTATTGAGACAATTACAAACCATGGCGTTACGATAGCAAAAAATAATAGCAATCCTTTTACCAGGTGTATTTTTTTCCAGATATGAATATCGCGTGCAAAGATGGTGTATAGCACCAGTACTGCACCAGGAAGGACGATGCCGATGAGTCCCTTTGATAAAATGGCCAGTGCCATGGATGCCCAACATATGAGCATCCAGTTGCGTTGTTCTCTATCGGTAGTATGTTTGTGTAGCGCCACGAGTAAACTGCACAAGGTTAGCGCCATCATTGTGGCCATACCTATATCGAGCGTATTGATATGACTCATGGCACTCCACAAAAAACTCGAGCCGAGTACTAAGGCTGCATAAAAGCCGATACGCCGATTGAATATGCGACTACCTACGTATCCTGTTAGCAGGATACTAAAAAAACCACATAGTCCAGTCCATAACCTGGCTTGCCATTCTCCCAATCCAAATAAGGTGAAGGTGAGTACATTCATCCAGGTTTGTAGAGGTGGTTTTTCAAAATATTTAATATCGTTTAAACGCGGGGTAATCCAATCATGCCTTGAGAGCATTTCTCGCGCCATCTCAGCGTAGCGACCTTCATCGGGCGGGACTAATGTGGTTGCTCCTAATACATAAAACCAAGTGATGATGGAAATGATAAAAAGAGCCCATAAAAGACGAGACGATTTGTGCCAGTTATGCATGAAATATGAATCCTATGGATTATTGCTATTGCGAAATAGTGAAAACTTTCACTTATGCAGACAAGTATTGGGGGAGATCGTTCATGGCAGGTTTTATGGATGCACCCCATTTCGACAATGAAAAATATAAAAATAATTGTAGGTCGCTTATTTTTTTATTCAGTGAGAGTTTAAAAATATTTTTTAGTGGGTTCATTATTATTTGCAGCGGTATCAGTTATTTTTTGATTATAGTATCTTGCTTTGGAATAAGGTTTTTAATCGTTGATATTCAAAGAAATGTTTGCTATTTGGAGTGAGGGTAGAGCGTTATTGATATAACGCTATTCAGTTACTCACAAAGATTTCTAAATGTTTGTAAATCTTTTCAAAAAACAAAAGGTTGACATCGTGTCGGATAGGAAAAATTTCTCTTTTCCCAAGTCCCTTTGTTTGCTCGCTGTTGAAGAACGTTCAGACATAAAGTGCGGATCAGATGGTACTTCGGTGTTTTTAGAAAGTTGGCAACATTTCTGGGGTGCTATCACGCAACGCTTTTCGTGCCATGTCAAATTCGGGGAAAACGGATTGTACTGTGGCCCAAAAGCGAGGACTGTGATTCATTTCACGCAAATGAGAGAGTTCATGCGCGATGACATAAT
>JAATGO010000180.1 GCA_015654605.1 Betaproteobacteria bacterium | reverse complement strand
TCAGCGCATCAAGCAAGGCGCGTGTACGTGCCTGTTGTGATCCCTGCTCTGACAATAATCGCGCCAATGACAGTTGCGCCCCCTTCTCTGCCATCTCCAACCACTGACGCCGTTGTCCCTGAGGCTGCAATGTGAGTGCAATACGATGCCCACATTGTTCCATTAACGCTACCATCAATGCTGGGTCATCAAACCCGGTATTAACGATTAGGTTCCCTGGAATAAATTTATCGATGTAATGCTGCGCCAAAAATGCTTTCAACACTTCGGCCTCGATCACCTCATCACCTGTACCTGCGGCCACGACGCTCTCCACATGTGCAGGGAAATAGGCTCGGTCACCCAAATGCCGCCCACCTCGTACCATCGCCAGATTGACACAGGCTCGACCACCTTGCATTACCACCGCGATAATGTCGATGTCTGCATCGCCACCCGTTTCCATACTTTGTTGATGCAGTACACTCGACAATGCTGTAATCTGATTACGCACTGCTGCTGCCTGTTCAAATTTCAGTGCATCAGCAAATACATGCATTTTTTCTTCTAACACCTGCAATACTTCTGTTTGCCGCCCACGTAGAAATTTAGATGCATTTTCAACGTCCAACGAATAATCTTCTGCACTGATCAAATTCACACAAGAACCACTGCAGCGCTGTATCTGATACAACAAACACGGCCGGGTACGATTGGAAAACACGGTGTCTTCACAAGTACGCAACCGAAATACTTTTTGTAATATCTGAATCGACTCTTTCACTGCCCAGGCATTCGGGAATGGTCCGAAATACTGACTTTTTTTATCCACAGCGCCTCGATAGTATGTCATCCGAGGATACGCGCTATCGGTTAATTTCAGATAAGGATAGGACTTGTCATCCCGAAATAAAATGTTGAAACGCGGATGTAAAGTTTTGATCAGATTATTTTCCAACAGCAAAGCTTCTGCTTCACTACGTGTCACCGTAGTTTCCAGGCGAGTAATGCGCTCTACCATCATGGCAATACGTGCACTACCAGGATTTTTCTGGAAATAACTGGAAACGCGTTTCTTTAAATCGCGCGCTTTACCCACATAAAGCAATTTATCTTCGCTATCAAAATAGCGATACACGCCAGGCAAATGTGGAAGTTTGCTGACAGTATCCAGAATTGCCTGGCGTGGGTCTGGTAACTGCGAATCTACATCAATTGAATCGGGCGGAATCGGCATGTCAAGACAGGGACTCTACAAGTTTTTTCGCAGCACGATAACGCCCGTCACTGTGCAAAGTGCCCCAGTCTTCAAAAGGAGCCGTTGGCACCAAAGCCGCCACTCTAGTAGCCGAGGCGTGTCGCGTAGCATCTTCTTTTACGATCAGCGTCGCTAATAATTCATCTGCTTTATGTGGCGCATTACAGATCAGAACCATGTCGCACCCAGCCTGCAAAGCCGCTTGTGCTCCCTCAGTCACACTTCCTGCGACACTGGCTCCTTCCATGCTCAGGTCATCACTGAAAATGACACCCTGAAAACCAATGTCTTTACGTAAAATACGTAACCATTTCTTCGAAAATCCCGCGGGATGACGATCGACTTTTGAATAGATGACATGCGCAGGCATCACCGCAGCAAGACTCATGTCCAACCATTGGTAAGGGGGCACATCTTCCGTCATAATAGTTTCCAATGAACGTTCATCAACAGGAATCGCAATATGGGAATCGGCCTGCACATAACCATGCCCAGGGAAATGCTTACCACAATTTGCCATGCCAGCCAATGCAAGCCCATGATTCAGGCTTTTGGCAAGCAAGGTGACAACACGCGGATCACGATGAAAAGCACGGTCACCAATAACGCTAGATTCTCCAAAATCCAGATCAAGCACAGGCGTAAACGATAAGTCGACACCACATGCACGCAATTCTGCTGCCAGGACAAAGCCTATCGCGGTGGCCAGTTTGGTCGCCTGCAATACATCGTGCTCCCATAGCTGTCCCAAAGTACGCATGGCTGGTAGGCGCGTAAATCCATCTGTTTTAAAACGTTGTACACGCCCACCCTCATGATCTACTGCAATCAGGATACCGGGACGCTCTGCATGAATAGCGGTGGTCAATGCTGTTAACTGCTGACGGTTCGCATAATTACGCGCAAACAGGATCACACCACCAGTCAACGGATGACGGATACGACGTATGTCGTCGACTGTCAGCGTTGTACCAACAACATCCAACATCACCGGACCAAGCCCTGTGACAATTTTCTTTCCTACTGTTTTTTCTGACGTGATCCGATCAGAGTTTTTCATCTTTTCTATCTTTCTATTTTTTCCACAATGACAAATGCCACCGCATATGCCTCTTCATCGGTAATCGATACTTGCGCCTGTAACTGTTGTTGCTCCATCCATATTTTCAAATTACCACTAAGTACGATCTGCGGTTTACCGCTAGGAGCATTCAGAATTTGTGCAGAGCGCCATGTCATTGGTAAGCGCATGCCAAGACCAATTGCCTTGGAAAAAGCTTCCTTGGCTGCAAATCGCGTCGCAAGAAAACGAATGCCTCGAACTTCCACCTTATTTTTACGATACACATATTTTTGCATCTCTTCATCACCCAGTATCCTTCTTGCAAAACGATCACCATATCGATCAAGCACATCCTTAAGACGTGAAATCTGCAATATATCTGTGCCAATGCCATATATCATGAATGTTCCCCTCTCAATCGTGCCTGCACTATGATCGCCTTCATTTCACTGACAGCATGACGCCAACCCACAAATAAGGCATGCGCAACGATCGCGTGTCCGATATTGAGTTCGGCAATATCCGGGATCATCGCGATTGCCTGTACATTAGTGTAAT
This sequence comes from Betaproteobacteria bacterium, assembly GCA_015654605.1. The sequence continues at coordinate 8,322 of JAATGO010000180.1, read as the reverse complement.
GCAAACCATGACCCGCATTCACTTTAAGACCCCTCCGTCTGCCTTCCTTTACTGCTTCTTGTACACGTGCCAGTTCTTGTGTCTGTAACGCATCGGATGCAGCATCAGCATAACGTCCTGTATGTAATTCAATCACTGGAGCACCACTTTCTGCGGCAGCTTGAATCTGCACAGCATCCGCATCAATAAACAGGCTCACTCTGATGCCGGCCTCTTGTAATTGGCGCACTGCTGTCTGTACCTGTGCGAAATGCGTTGCGACATCAAGCCCTCCTTCAGTTGTCAATTCATGACGTTGCTCTGGTACCAGACACACATCTTGTGGCCTGACATGGCATGCAAAATCAATCATTTCTGTCGTGACAGCAGCCTCCAGGTTCATCCGAGTATGTAACAAGGGACGAATCGCCAGCACATCGGCATCGTGGATATGACGACGGTCTTCCCGTAAATGCAAAGTAATGGCATCTGCGCCAGCCTCTTCCGCGGCCAGTGCTGCTTGAATGGGATCTGGGTAAGGCGTGCCACGTGCATTGCGTAAAGTAGCGACATGATCAATGTTGATTCCCAACTCAATGGTCGGATCGACTGGATGTAAAAAGCTCATGATAATGATTATTTGGGAATACGATGAGAAGTAGTATCAAGGGGTAAGGTCAATTTATCTGGGGTTCTGCCCATCCGGTTCTGTATTTAGCAACAATGGTTGTTTACGCCGCAAGCCAAAGAAAAACATAGCTAGCGCTCCCGCGACCAAGCCCCAAAATGCCGCACCTATACCATACAAAGAAACGCCAGAAGCAGTCACCAGGAAAGTTATCAATGCCGGTTCACGTTGCCGATCAGAAGACATTGCCACACTCAAACTATTGGCAATAGTGCCAAACAAAGCCAATCCTGCAATCGCCATGATAAGCGGTTTCGGAAAGGTGGAAAACAAAACAACAACCGTGGCTCCCAATACCCCTGCCACTACATAAAAAATCCCGGCCGCGACGCTTGCCATATAGCGCTTAGAAGCATCTTCATGCGCTTCCTTACCAGTACAAATTGCTGCCGTAATCGCTGCCAGACAAATGGAAAAACATCCAAATGGCGCCAACACCAACGTTGTTAATCCTGTCCATGTCATTAATGATGAGACCGGTGCCGTATATCCGGCAGTACGCATAATAGCGACACCAGGAGCATTCTGCGAAGCCATCGTTACAATGAATAAAGGTATGCCAACACCTAACAGACTACCCAATGCAAATTGAGGCATCATAAAAACTGGCGTAGCAGATACTAGATGAATCACATCCAATCTCAACAATCCTTGCATCCAGGCTGTCACCATGCCCACTATTAATACCAGAATAATGACGTAACGTGGCAACCAACGGCGTCCTAACAGATACACAAAGAACATCAGCAGTACCATGCCCGGTTCCAGCTTCATCGCCACGAAAACATCCATACCAAAACGCACCAAAATCCCTGCTAGCATCGCAGAAGCAATCTGGAGGGGTATCCGATTCATGAGTTTTTCGAATACTCCTGTAACACCACACAAGGTCACTAGCACCGCAGAAAACATGAACGCCCCAATCGCCTGCGACATACTCACTCCCGCCAGACTTGTGATCAATAATGCTGCACCTGGTGTGGACCAAGCAGTTACCACAGGGATTTTGTAACGTAACGACAAACCGATGCACGTCAGGCCTATTCCCACTCCTAGAGAGCCAATCCAGGAACTAATTTGCTCCAAACTAGCTCCCGCCGTCTCAGCAGCCTGAAAAACAATAGCAGCAGAACTAGTAAAACCAATCAAGACGGCAACAAACCCTGCGGCTACACCAGACCAGGAAAAATCTTTCACATTCATTGTATAACCATCTTATAAATGTCCCCGAGATATTCTAGCCTGTTCTATAGTGACTTCCCGCCCATAAAATCAGCATTGTCACCTCTCAGGGATACATGTGGGCACCTTGCCATCCCCCAAATTTGATGTGCCAGATTAATTTTCATAACTGCATCAAATCAATCAACATCTGTCGCGTATTCAACTGCATCGACCCTAAGTGATGGGACAACAAAAAACGCATCAAAAATTTGCTTTGGCTTTGTGTGACTGTGTCACGATAATCTTCTCTTTCCATATCCAACAAAGTCTTGCCGGCTACCCGTGGCCACGTATCAGACACATTCGCAGGACGCACGCCACGCTCTGGATCTACCACATAGACCAATGTAGCCTCGACCATATCACCACTGATAGCACACTTGGTCCAATCACCTGCAACACCCGTTTCCTTGAGCAAAGCGCGTTCAAACTGGCGCAATACGATCGGTGCAGATTCTCCATGAGCAAGTTGATTCAATGTAGAGACATAGTGATCAAACAGAGCCGGATGTGGATCATCACGTGCCAACAATTTAACTAAGAGCTCATTGAGATAAAATCCACACAACAAGGCTGATTTTTCAAGTGGCAATAGTCCTCCCAGCCATTCTGCAGCAGTCAATGTCCGTACTTCAGACTTGCCACTCCAACTGACGGCCAGGGGTTGAAAAGTTTGTAAAACACCACGCAATTTTGAATGAGGCCGCTTAGCGCCTTTGGCAACCAATGCAATACGTCCATAGTCGCGCGACAATACGTCCACGATCAGACTAGTTTCCTTGTAGGGGTAACTATGCAGCACAAAACCTGGTTGCGCCTGAATGCGTTTATCTGACAAAGCAATACGTTTGGCAAATTTTTTTGGTGGATTTTTTTGTATTCCATCCGGCTTGCGCTCGGCGATTGGGGCTACCACCTCAGAAACCTCAAATAGCGCATCGACTTCTAGCGCAGCGTCAATATCAAGGTGGGGACTATCTGTTATCGTAGCCATGTGATCAACACCTACTCATAACCATAGGCGCGCAAACCTGCCTCATTATCCGCCCAACCAGATTTAACTTTGACCCAGATTTCCAGATACACAGGACCACCAAATAACCGCTCCATATCTAGACGTGCCTGGGTGGAGATTTCCTTCAAGCGCGCACCTTTTTGCCCAATCACCATGGATTTATGGCTATCTCGTTCGACCAGAATCGCCGCAAAAATACGCCGAAGGTTTCCTTCTTGTTCAAATTTTTCAATCAGCACTGTGCTGGTATAAGGCAACTCATCACCAACAAAACGAAAAACTTTTTCGCGTACGATTTCCGATGCCAAGAATTTTTCGCTGCGATCTGTAATATCTTCCTCATCAAACATTCTGGGATTACATGGCAGAAATCTTTTAATTTCCTCCTGCAGATCCTCCAGTTGAAAACGCTGTTTGGCGGAGACTGGCACCACAGCAGAGAAATCATGTTGCGAAGACACTGATTGCGCAAACGGCATCAGTATAGTCTTGTCTTTACTGCGATCAGATTTGTTTAATACCAGAATCGTCGGCACACTAGGCGGCAACAAATCCATTACCTGCTTGTCCGCTGCTCCGAAAGTTCCCGCCTCAATCACAAACAAAATCACATCCGCCGCAGTCAGTGTATTGGTAACGGTACGATTAAGTGTTTTATTGAGAGCATTGCTATGACGCGTCTGAAACCCTGGTGTATCAATATAAATAAACTGCGCATCCGCACCCGTCTGAATGCCTGTAATACGGTGGCGTGTCGTTTGTGCCTTACGTGATGTAATGCTGACTTTAGCACCAATGAGTGCATTCATCAGGGTCGATTTTCCTACATTAGGCCGTCCCACAATGGCAATATAACCACATCGAAAGTCAGTGGAAACGTCTGAGGGAGCAAAAGATTCTGTCATGCGGTTTTTGATTTCGAGGCATTAAGCGCGGCACTATCAGGTGCTGCACCATCAGCCGCTTCATTTTTAGGGTCAGTGGACTTAGTCAGTTTCTCGGAGACTCCCTCCGCACTAGATTCGGTCACATTAGTAGCATTCTGTTTGGCACCCTGCTGTTTGCTTTCACTTTTTCCTGCCTTAGAACGTTCAGCGCGCGGTGAACTTGCCGTTATTGCTGTTGAAGTATCATCTCCGGACAACTCTTGCTGAATCGTGGCAATGCCCGCCAATTTTAACTGCGTCGTCCGTGCGCGTGACTTACGTGCAGTAGCGGGAGCTTTAGCCAACATTACTTGTACTGCTTCCAATGCCAGCTTGGCCGCTGCCTGCTCCCCTGCACGCCGACTACCACCAGTCCCAAAGACCTGAATTTCCAACTTAGGCACAAGGCATTCAATCTCAAATTCCTGATTATGTGCAGCACCATGCGTAGCAACAACATTGTATTGCGGAAGGGCAATTTTTTTACCCTGTAAGTACTCTTGCAGTAAAGTTTTTGCGTCTTTGCCCAAAGTTTTCGGGTCAACGCTATCGAGAATAGGAACATAAAGCGAACGAATCACATCTCGTGCCGCATCAAAGCCAGAGTCTAAAAAAATAGCCCCAAATAACGCTTCCAGCGTATCTGCTAAAATCGAAGGGCGTCGAAACCCCCCTGACTTGAGTTCCCCTTCGCCCAACCGCAAAAACTGCGATAACTCCAAACGTTGTGCAATTTCATATAGAGATTGCTGCTTAACCAGATTAGCACGCAAACGCGATAAATCCCCTTCATCGATCTTGCTATATCGCTCAAACAGTAGTGACGCAACGACACAATTGAGTATCGAGTCTCCAAGAAACTCCAATCGTTCATTATGCAAGCTGCTATGACTACGGTGCGTCAACGCCTGCTGCAAGAGCATGGCATCTCTGAATGTGTAGCCTAACCGCGCCTGCAATGCTAATGAATCCATTTACTTATCCGTCACATGTGGGAACACCCCAACCTCATCACGCTTATCTACTGCCATCTTTTCTGAGGTGCGTACCACGTCACATCAGATATGGCATAAATCCTTCTGCAACATTTTCCATAAAGCGAAAAAAGGAAGTAGCATCATCCTCATAAAATTACCAATATACAACTTATTTAATCAACATCATTTCAACCGGTATCTTAATGAAATCTACCAATGCGCTTAAGATCACCTAAATTCATCCATACAAAAAATGCTTTTCCGATAATATTCTGGTCAGGAACAAAACCCCAGTATCGGCTATCAAGACTATTGTCTCGATTATCACCCATCATGAAATATTTCCCTTTTGGCACTGTACACGCAAAACCATCAGAATCGTAAGTACACAAATCACGCTGTGGAAAATCATCAACATTCGACACTCCACTGGGTACCCGATCATCTGTCAGTATGCGATGTTCAACACCTGTCAGGTTTTCATCCCACTGCCTATAGTACGTCAAATCATCCAAATAATCTGGCTCCCCCTTATAAGAAACCACTTTACCATTAATAGTTAACCGTTTGTTTTTATAGACTATTTTATCACCAGGAACACCAACTAAGCGCTTAATATAATCAATTGACTCATCCTTGGGAAAGCGAAATACCACCACATCGCCTCGTTGCGGCTGACCGATATCAATGATTTTTTTGTTAATGATGGGCAACCGAATACCATAGGTAAATTTATTAACCAGAATCAAATCCCCCACCTGGAGGGTAGGGATCATCGAGCCAGAAGGTATTTTAAATGGCTCGTAAAGAAAGGATCGTAGGAAAAACACCAGCGCAATGACTGGGAAAAAGCTCCCTGAATATTCGATCCAGGCAGGCTGTTTCAAAAGACTAGCCTCCAACGCAGCACGCCCTCCATCACCTGGCATACCATCGGCGGCTAATTTGGCGTTGCGCGCATCAAATTCTGCTAAGGTGGTCGCAGCACGCATACGGCGCTGCCTGGATAGATACAAGAGATCACCAAACCAAATGACCCCTGTCACCACCATCAAAATAAAAAGAATGAGTGCAAAATTGCCTAAGAGTGACTGCAAATTCATTTTTCTTCCACTTGTAAAATTGCGAGAAATGCTTCCTGCGGGATCTCTACTGAACCCACTTGCTTCATACGTTTCTTACCCGCCTTCTGCTTTTCTAGCAGCTTTCGCTTACGACTGATATCACCACCGTAACATTTGGCCAACACGTTTTTACGCAAGGCCTTAACATTTTCACGAGAGATGATGGTTGCACCAATAGCCGCCTGGATTGCCACATCAAACATCTGGCGTGGAATCAGTTCCCGCATCTTCGCAGCTACTGCTCGCCCTCTAAACTGGCTGTTAGCACGATGAACAATAATGGCAAGCGCATCGACTTTTTCGCTATTAATCAGCATATCAACCTTTACCACGTCAGCGGAACGGTATTCCTTAAACTCGTACTCCATTGAGGCGTAGCCACGTGAAGTCGATTTCAAGCGATCAAAAAAGTCCAACACTATCTCTGCCATCGGCATCTCATAGGTCAATTGCACTTGCTTGCCATGGTAGCTCATATTTATCTGAACACCCCGCTTCTGCGTACACAGCGTAATCACCGAGCCAACGTATTCCTGTGGCATATAAAGATTGACCGTAACGATGGGCTCTCGCACTTCTTCAATCCGTGATGGCTCCGGCATCTTCGAGGGATTGTCCACCATCAGCACAGTACCATCACGTAACACCACCTCATAAATCACAGTTGGTGCTGTTGTGATCAAATCCATATCGAACTCGCGCTCAAGTCGCTCTTGCACAATTTCCATATGCAATAAACCAAGAAATCCGCAACGAAATCCAAAGCCTAGCGCCTGTGATACCTCTGGCTCATATTGCAGCGCTGCATCATTGAGTTTCAGTTTCTCCAGAGAATCGCGTAGCGCATCATATTGGTTTGCTTCTACCGGAAACAAACCAGCAAATACCTGTGGCTGCACTTCCTTAAAACCTGGCAACGCTTGTGCAGCCTTGTTTGATGCCAGTGTCACGGTGTCTCCCACCTTCGCGGCCTTCAACTCCTTGATCCCGGCAATGATAAAACCAACCTCTCCGGCAGATAACAAGTCGCGCGTTTGTGATTTCGGCGTAAAAACACCTATATTTTCAGTCAAATGCTGCGAACCATTAGCCATCAGATAAATTTTATCCTTAGGACGCAGTGTGCCATTCATCACCCGCACCAACATGACTACGCCAACATAGTTATCAAACCAGGAATCAACGATCAATGCTTGCAAGGGAGCATCTGGATCACCTTTTGGCGCAGGAACTTTTGCAATCAATACTTCAAGAATGTCTTCCACGCCCAAACCTGTTTTGGCCGAACAAGACACTGCGTCGCTAGCATCAATCCCAATCACATCCTCTATTTCTCGCTTGGCATTGTCTGGATCTGCAGAAGGCAAATCTATCTTGTTCAACACAGGAATTACCTCAACCCCCAATTCCAGTGCAGTGTAGCAGTTTGCTACTGTCTGTGCCTCTACTCCCTGAGAGGCGTCTACTACCAGTAGTGCACCTTCGCAGGCAGATAGTGAGCGACTTACCTCATAACTGAAATCGACATGGCCTGGTGTATCAATCAGATTCAAGTTATAAATTTGGCCGTCACGTGCTTTGTAATGCAAAGCGGCTGTCTGTGCTTTGATAGTAATACCGCGCTCTCTCTCAATATCCATCGAGTCGAGAACCTGAGCTTCCATTTCGCGATTGGATAGTCCTCCACAAAGCTGAATGATACGATCGGCTAATGTAGATTTACCGTGATCAATATGGGCAATGATCGAGAAATTACGAATATTATTCATTAAAATACGTTAACATGAGACAAAAACAATATTTCCAAACGGAAAGCAAAAGTGTGCCGCTGACAATGGTAAGTCTGGCTCTGCATTCTACCGGATTTCAGAGAGGAAAAACCGAATTAAGGAGGGAGTCCCTGTATAACCATCTCTTGACACAACAGGGATAATTGGGCAGAACTATGGGCTATCTGGATGACCAACGACGTAATATAAAACTCAGTGACGCGCAAATATCAGCCGCATCAACATTATTGCCAACAGTGCGTAACCATAACACTCAACCATTAATCGCTGCACGTAATCAATGTAAAAACAGCGTGGAGTAGTGAAATATCCATGATGGGCAAACAATGTGTCACTATCAGAATGATTTATGATAAAAAGAGCCGCATGCCTACAATGACATGCAGCTACATCATCTCTCATCCTCTGACTTATTTTCTAGCGCTCGGTCGTAATGGAACAAATTGTGATGAATCTCCGCGACGTACTAATACCGCTGCTCGTTTTTTAGGATCAAGCATCGCAACTTGCGCATTGAATTCTCGGGCATTTTTGACATCAACATCATTGAGCCGCTGTATCACATCACCTGCCATCAAACCTGCCGCATCAGCAGCTCC
>JAATGO010000009.1 GCA_015654605.1 Betaproteobacteria bacterium | reverse complement strand
TGTACACTTTCTTGACTCGGCCATTATTGAGAAAGTCATTGACGTAGGTTCCACCCAAAGCAGTAGACAAGGTGCTATTGATCGCATCCGTAGAAACACTTAACGCACTGGCCTTACTATCATCAATAGTGATATTGAACTGAGGTGAATCATCCAAACCAGTCGGGCGCACATTCGCCAACAGCGGATTACTGCGAGCCAATTCAACAAACTTGTCGCGCGCCGCTACCAAAGCATCATGCCCCACCGCTCCCACATCCTTGATTTCAACATCAAACCCTGAGCTCTGCCCCAGACCACGCACTGCTGGTGGTGTCATGATATATACGCGAGCGTCACGAATTTTAGACAGGTCACGATTGGCACGTCTTGATAACGCCGCAGCACCTTGTGCTGCTTCCAAACGTGAATCCCAGTCCCGCAACTTGATAAAAGCACGGGCAACATTCTGACTATTAGTACCGCTACTTGCTCCCACAATCGATAAAACAGCATCAACCACTTCTGGTTGCTTCAAGAAATACTGCTGTACTGTATGCATAACCTTTGTCGTTTGCTCACTGGTTGCACCAACAGGAAGTTGAATCTGCGCCAGCAGCACACCTTGATCTTCTTCCGGCAAAAATGAGGTTGGCATCCGTACCATGAGAATAGCCATCCCCACCGCAATCAGTGCATATAGCAATAAACTTCTCCAGCCACGTCCCAATACGCCAGCGACGCCTGATTGATAGCGCTTGGCATTACGTTCAAATGTGCGATTAAACCAGGTAAAGAAGCGTCCCTGCTTATCTTCCTCATGTCCATGGGGTGACTTCAATAGTGTTGCACACAATGCCGGTGTCAATGTTAATGCCACCAATACCGACAAGGTCATTGCCGAGACGATGGTGATGGAGAACTGGCGATAAATAACACCCGTCGATCCACCGAAAAATGCCATCGGAATAAACACGGCAGATAACACTAATGCGATACCGACCAATGCTCCAGAAATTTCCCCCATCGATTTACGTGTGGCATCACGAGCACTGAGATTCTCTTCACTCATCAGACGCTCAACATTCTCGACTACCACAATCGCATCATCGACTAACAAGCCAATCGCCAATACCATACCAAACATGGTCAAGGTATTGATAGAGTAGCCAAACGCAGCAAGTACACCGAACGTCCCAAGCAACACGACAGGTACAGTAATGGTAGGAATAAAGGTGGCACGAATATTCTGCAGAAACAGAAACATGATTAATACCACCAGTATCACAGCCTCAACCAGGGTCTTGATCACCTCGTGTATCGAAACACGCACGAATGGTGTCGTGTCATATCCGATGGTACTTCTTAATTGCAGTGCCGGCGGGAAATAAGGTTCAAGTTCTGCCACCTTCTTTAATACGGCAGCCGATGTTGCCACTGCATTCGCTCCAGATGCCAACTGTATGGCAAAGGCTGCTGCCGGACGACCATTCTGCTCAGACGCCACTTCATAATTTTCTGCGCCCAGCGCAACACGAGCAACATCCTTCAAACGCACCACCGAACCATCACTACTGGATTTGACAACAATCTGCTCAAATTGGGATGGCCTGGTCAATTTACTACGCGCTGTGATGGTCGCGTTCAATTGTTGCCCTGGCACCGCAGGCTGAGCACCAATCTGTCCGGCAGATACTTCCGTATTTTGTGCCTCCAGAGCATTGTTAATGTCTGATGGCATTAAGCCATATTTCTGAAGCTTGTCTGGATCCAGCCAAATGCGCATAGCGTAATTGGAGCCATACGTCGTGACATCTCCGACTCCCTCTACTCGACTAATTTCATCAACAATATTACTGCTAATAAAGTCACCAATATCCATTGTCGATATATTGGGATTGTCCGAGACAAGTGACACTACCATCAGAATATCTGTGGAGGCCTTGGTCACTGTCACACCAGTATTTTGCACCGCCTGAGGCAACCGAGAAGCAGCTTGCTGCAGCTTATTTTGTACCTGCATCTGCGCGACGTCAGGATTGGTTCCCGCATCAAAGGTCAAAGTAATGCGTGTTATTCCAGCAGAACTACTGGTAGAGGACATGTACTCCAGGTTGTCCAACCCTTTCATTTGCTGTTCGATGACTTGCGTCACAGAATCTTCCAGCGTTTTTGCTGAAGCGCCGGTATATGTGGCGCGAATGTTGATTTTAGGTGGAGCAATATCTGGATACTGCTCCAGTGATAAGGTGTTAATTGAGATAATCCCTGCCAGCATGATGACAATGGCAAGTACCCATGCAAAAATCGGCCGGTCTATAAAAAAGCGCGCCATATATAACCCCTTACCTCTTAACGAGCTTGATTAGATACGGGGCTTTGCACTGGCTCTCTAGCCTGCTGCGTCATATCAATACCCACTGCACTATCGCCAACCTTTACCTTTTGTAGACCATCAACAATCACCTTGTCGCCACTCTTGAGTCCCTCTGTCACCCACCAGCGGTTACCCACTGACCGTCCCACTTTAAGCAAACGTCGCTCAACCTTGCCCTGTCTTGTGAGAATTAACGCACTGGCCGCTCCAGTCACATCTCTGGCAACGCCTTTCTGAGGAATCAGAATGGCATTATCGTCAATCGCCTCATCTAACCTTGCGCGGACATACATCCCTGGCAACAACACCGCATCAGGATTAGGAACAACTGCGCGTAAAGTAATGACACCCGTCCCTGGATCTACACTTAGCCCGGTAAACTGTAATTTACCTTCGATGGGATAAACACTGCCATCTTCCAGAACGACTTTGATAGCGACTTCATTAACCCCTGTTTTTTTAAGTTGACCACTTTCCAATTCCCTGCGTAGTCGCAATACATCGATACTGGGCTGCGTCACATCGACATAGATAGGGTCTATTTTTTGGACCGTCGTCAGCGCTGTCGCCTGCTGTGCCACAACCAATGCCCCTGGTGTTACCGTCGACGTCCCAATCCGACCAGATATCGGAGAAGTGATATTGGTATAACCTAAATTAATCCGTGCAGCATCCAATGCAGCTCGTGCAACTTCAACATTAGCCTGGTTTTCGCCCAAAGCACTTTGGGCATCATCATTATCCTGTTTACTGACTGCATCGATCTTATTTAACTCAAGATAACGCTGCGCTTTCAGGCGCGATGACGTCAGCGTTGCCTGTGCCTTCGACAAAGAAGCCTGTGCGCTACTATAAGTAGCTTTGTATGGCGCAGGGTCAATCTGATACAAGACCTGTCCCTGTTTAACATCAGCGCCTTCTCGAAAAAGCCGGTGTTGGATAATGCCGCTAATTTGCGGGCGAATATCCGCGCTCAGGAAGGCCGCCGTACGCCCTGGCAACTCAGTGACAATTGTCTGTTTTTCCGGCTTAACAACCACAATTCCAACCTCGGGGACTCCTTTTGTCGCGGTTTTTTCTTCATTTTTAGAGCAGGCCACGAGAGTGACAGCGGCAAATAGTGATAATAATATCGACTTCAACAGCAGTTTTTCTGGTTTCATGGTAGAGAAAGGTGCCTAACCATCGACTTGCATCACGGCATCGGCTTATGTCTATGAATAGTCGGAATTTACTATAGTAAAAAGCAATTGTGGAGAAATAGTGAAGAACCTTGGCTGTACGAAAAAACATCCTTGTTCCTATATCCTTGAAGCATGATCTTCAAATAAATCTTCCCATAGCAGAATGAGTTATCCTCATCACGATTGTTAAAAATCGGACAGGTACAAACGAGTATCATAGTGACATTTCGTAAATATCCAAGGCATATACCCTATACGCCCCCCTATTCATCATTAACAGGCTATCGTCGTGCGTCTTTCTCTTTCGACAACTAGTATCAGGATAAAGCTGTTTTATGCCATTTTTAGTATGGCAGTAGTTGTTATTCTTGCCATGGGCATTGTCGCCCGTCTTAGTTTTACGCACGATTTTCTTGGTTATCTGAATGAGCAGACCGAAAATCGTATGGATATGCTGATACCGCAGCTAGAAGCGGCCTACCGTGGCCACGGCAGTTGGGACTTCATCAGAAACAATCGTCCAGCCTGGTTTGCTTTGATGCGTGCAGCAGCCAATACCTCGGATAATGCATCACAAATAGCAAATACCATAGACAATAAACCACCTGCTCTCGGTAGCAACTCAACAGCGCCAGACCTAACTGGAGCGCACCTACGCTTTACCCTGCTAGACGCAGATCGGAAATTTGTCATCGGATTTCAAAATGTAGCCTCCAACGCATTATTGCGCCCTATTATGTGCGACAGTGTCATTGTTGGCTGGGTCGCCATGACCCCGTTCCAAAACGTTATCGCAGCCATTGATCAACGTTTCCAAGAAAATCAGATGATTGCCAATCTGGTCATCGGATTAGTATCCATTCTGCTCGCCAGCTTTATTGCGATCAAAATTGCACGCGTCATGTTGGCACCACTAACGAGACTAACGCAAGCTACACACCGTTTGGCCAGCGGCGACTATACCAGTCGCGTTGTAGTAACATCGCAAGATGAAATAGGTCAACTGGCAGTCGATTTTAATCAATTGGCACATACACTGGAACGAAATGAGCAAATGCGGCGCGATTTTATGGCCGATGTCTCACATGAATTACGCACCCCGCTCGGTATCTTGCATGGTCAACTGGAAGCCATAGAAGACGGCCTATTAGATACAGGTATAGGCACCATTAAGTCTTTACAAGCAGAGGTTGCTACACTCAATAAACTGGTCAGCAATTTGTATGATTTGTCTTTAGCGGATGTGGGCGCATTGACTTATCGTAAAGTCGATATCGACATCGGTCAATTATTACGTAGTTCTGTGCAGACATATGAAACCATCTATCGTACGCATGAACTCACCATTTCCTACGATCTACCACAACAGCCCATACTCGTGCATGCTGACAAAGGACGACTTCAGCAATTATTTAATAATATTTTTGAAAATACGCTGCGCTACACCAATAGTGGGGGTCGTCTGCATATCCGCTGTCGTTTGCAACACCAATGCTGGCTGCTACAATTTGACGATACTGCGCCCGGAGCAACTGCAGCTGCATTACCCTATCTATTTGATCGTTTCTTTCGAGAAGATGCATCTCGCAACCGTGCAAGTGGTGGTGCCGGACTTGGGTTGGCTATTTGCCAACGTATCGTAGAAGCACACGATGGCACAATCAGCGCAACTGCCTCTACTATTGGAGGTTTATGCTTGGAAATATCTTTACCAGTGAGCCAGAATCATGATTACTGAACATCAATTCAACTTTACTGCGCCTAAAACAGCGAACATATTGATTGTCGAAGATGAACCAAAGATGGCAGACCTATTAAAAACCTATCTGAGTGCTGCTGGTTACGATTCCTATTGGATCGACGATGGTCAAGCTGTCTTACCCTATGTTCGCAACAAACGACCCGATTTGATTTTGCTGGATATCATGCTCCCTGGCTGTAATGGCTGGGAAATCTGTAAAAATCTCCGTGTCTTCAGCAACGTCCCTATACTAATGCTCAGTGCTCGTGTCGAAGAGAATGATCGTCTACATGGGTTAGAGTTAGGGGCTGATGACTATATCTGCAAAACTCCTTTCAGTCCCAGGGAAGTGGTGGCACGCGTCAAGGCACTTTTGCGCCGTCTCCCTACTACTTTGTCACATGTTGCGGCGATTACTCCAACAATCCCAACTTTGCATATTGATGATCACTTACATTGCGCCAGTATCAGTGGTGTCGTTCTCAATCTCACACCACAAGAGTTTCGCCTTCTGAAAACTCTGGCTGCAGCGCCAGGGCGTGTATTTTCAAGAGACCAATTACTCAACCATATGCAACAAGACTATCGCTCCGTCACAGACCGCACCATTGATAGTCACATCAAAAACCTGAGACGTAAATTAGAAGCAGTACTCAATGGTAAGACAGCCATTCATGCCATTTATGGTGTCGGGTACAAATTTGAAATCATTTCCTGATGGAAAGTTGGCGGCGTACGCAAATGAATCTGAAACAGACTATCCTCAACACTATTTCTCCCCAAGAATCTCATGAACTGGTTACGTACTAAAATTGAAGCGGCAGTACTTGATATTAGTCGCCCTCCTGGTAGTCCTGATTTTCTTCAGCCTCCTGGTGACCCTGGTCTATTTGGCCCATCCTCTGCATGCTGGATAGTTCATAGTGACTTCACGTCTATGCTCATTGGTGGTGTCAGTGCCTTATTGCTGCAAATGCTCCATCCTTTGGCCTTGAGTGGCGTCTGGGATCACTCCAATTTTGAACAAGACATGTTAGGCCGCTTACGCCGTACTGCTCAATTTATTGCAGGAACAACTTATGGCAATACCGCAGATGCTCAAAAATTGATTCAGCGCGTGCGGCATATTCATGAAAGTGTTCAAGGTGTTGCTCCTGATGGTAGAACTTATGCCGCTAATGACCCAGCATTACTCACATGGGTGCACGTCGCTGAAGTATCGAGCTTTCTGCAGGCTTATCTACGTTACCGCAAGCCCACACTAAGCGACACTCTTCAAGATCAATATTTTGATGAAATTGCATTGATTGCTGAAAGCCTGGGAGCAACCGACGTCCCACGCACGCGCGCCAGCATCGCCACATATATGGAAAAAACCAGACCAGAACTTACCGTCGATGTACGCACACGTCGCACCTTAGAGCTAGTACTCAATGCACCTGCACCAAGCGCCATCGCTACGCCATGGACACGCATCATGATGCGTGCAGGAATTGACCTGTTACCTTCCTGGGCTAAGCAACAACTAGGCATTACCGCTCTGAGTCCCATGCGACGTACGCTCTTACATCAAACAGTTACTGCTGCTGCCCAACCAGTACGCTGGGCAATGCAGAATAAAAGCACAGTACAACAAGCTCGACAACGCATGGCAAATCACAGAATACAAACAACTTCTTTATAAAATAATCCGCCAGAAAAATTTCACAGTGACTCATCATCAAACTTGATCTGACATCATACAATTAACTGACCCGTACCAACCCAGCATAAGTGCATATGTCAGTGATTTTTTCTTCCATCCCTCTTCTTATATTCCTTCTTGAGGAGAAACTCCTGTGGGATATATTGTCACTACGTTATGGATGTTAGTGCTAGATACACCATATTTTGTATCAAACACTCTTTTATGACGGGGATTATGTAAATCGTATATTTTCCTGTTCTGCCCATCAATCACAACATGTCCCTCTCGATAAGAAACAAAATTCATTGAGTGCGCATAACTCTTCCCTTTAATTGGAACAACGATGATTGCTCTCATTCCTTCCTGAATACGAGCGATAAGCAAGTCTGACAGAGAGTCAGATATGTTTATCATTTCATTTTTCATATTGGATACATACTGATTATGACCCCCTCCTTCTATCTCCTCTGCCACATAAAATTGATCAAAATTCATTGCCACCATCGCCTCCAGATTAATATCTACCGCCTTGCTGCAGTATGTACAATTTCTGTTTAACACAGGCTGACAATCTTTCAAACATGTAAAAACATGACAAAGCATCGCTGTATATCTATGCGGATTTACTCTCTTTGCTATAAATCGAATGCCCGTCAACAATCCATCCTTTGCAGCATACTCAAAGGCACCAGCAAGATGTCGTTCATTAGATAGCCCTGATCTAAATCCAGGAGTATCTAACAAATTATCGTAGCTATGCTCTTGAACAGCTGATGGAACAAGCTCCTCCCAGGAGTCTGATCGTACAAGTATTGGCTCCATAATTCCACACAATTCCACATAAAAAAGAATTAGACTTTCCTGAGGGAATAAAAATTCCAGAGCGAAAAAAAATGCCGTAATATAGAAAATATTTCATCCGCTGTATGTTTTACATAAAAATCACACGTCATGAACGAATATGAAATTGCAGCACAAAAAGTGCTACTACTAGCAACTACCTGCATAGCGCTCCAATTTTTTCACATTTTTATTATTTTTATTATTTTTATGGCACACCATGATGATTCCATTCACATTGGAATAGAGTGATCCTCCGGAAATAGATTCCTGCGCAGGCTCGTCGTGGCAAGTATCGTTGCTAAATCGATAGTTTTTCCAGAGGCAGCCTGTGCAAGACAAGCATCGATTTGTGCACGTAATGTCTCTGGTGGCGTAAGACTAGGAGTACGCTGAAGCTTCCGATAATGGTCCGCGATCTGATGAACTAACAATTGCGAACGACTACCTGACGAAGCTGGCGCTTTATAACTAGCTGCGTACAATTGGGCTAGTGCACCTCCTGTCAACATGTCGCGAAGCGCGTCGTCGGGTCGCGCGCTGGGAGTCTTCGATGCCGTAGCTATGCGAGGTGTCAGCAAGCCTATGCGATGTGCCATACGACTGCGCCACAGCGGTTGGGAAGCAGCAGAAATGTAGCGTAGGGTGGCTACTGGGCAGTAACTTCGACTATCACCCTGGGTGCCGACCATTCATTCACTGACGTAAAGAGCAAAGCACGCCTGAACATCACGACGATCTCGGTAACCCATCGAATGTCGAAAAGGACGACCTTGTACGTAAACGTTGCCCGGGAAAGTGTTTCAGGAACCAACGCAGCCGGTGGCCCGCTGGTAGCGCAATTGTTCACCTTGCAGGCTTCCGACAGCTCACGTCAAGTCGCTGCTCATATGGGAATTCGCCATACCTTTTAGGCGATGGCAATACTTTCCTCCGATGTCTTAAGAAAAAATAAAGTAGTCGCATTAGCCGCCAATTATTGGTGTGTAGGGCAGTCTCAATCATTTAGGAGATGGTGAAATGGCAGAAAATCGTGGTGTGGTTTATATCGAACAGGGAAAAGTTGAAATTCAGTCCATCCCTTTTTCCAAGTTGGCAAATCCGCAAGGGAAAAATATAGGTCATGGCGTTATTCTAAAGGTCGTATCGACCAACATCTGTGGTTCCGACCAACACATGGTGCGTGGCAGAACGACAGCTCCAGCCGGACTAGTGCTGGGACATGAAATTACCGGCGAAGTCATCGAAGTGGGCAAGGATATCGAGACCTTGAAAAAAGGAGACTTAGTATCTGTCCCCTTCAATGTCGCCTGTGGTCGCTGCCGAACCTGCAAAGAGCAGCATACTGGTGTCTGCCTGAGCGTCAATTCCTCCCGTGCCGGCGGCGCCTACGGATATGTCGATATGGGCGGATGGATTGGCGGCCAAGCAGAGTACGTCATGGTTCCGTACGCAGATTTCAACCTGTTGCGCTTCCCCGACCGCGATCAGGCAATGTCAAAAATCACGGATTTGACATGTTTGTCCGATATTTTACCCACCGGCTATCACGGTGCGGACAGCTTCCAATATACCGCCACCAACAGCGCAGGTACTTCGGCTTCGGCGGGAACGGTCAGCATTACCGTCTCGCCGCCGATCATTT
>JAATGO010000171.1 GCA_015654605.1 Betaproteobacteria bacterium | reverse complement strand
TCAGTCAGCTCTTCACAAAGTAATCAATGATTAAGCGCCAGAGCGCAATTTGTATCCACTTTTTAACATTCTTATCGCTAATAATGCAAGCACGATAAAAAATATAAGCACGACAGCCAAACTGATCAAAGGAGAAATATCCGATTGTCCAAAAAAACCATAGCGGAATCCATCAATCATATAAAAGAATGGATTGAAATGCGATATTACTTGCCAAAATGGCGGTAATGAGTGAATCGAGTAAAACACCCCCGCCAAAAACGTTAGCGGCACAATCAGAAAATTCTGGAACGCTGCCAATTGATCAAATTTTTCTGCCCATATACCTGCGATGAGCCCCATGGTTCCTAGTATCGCGGCTCCTAATACAGCAAAAATAATAATCCACCAGGGAGCAACAAAATGAAGATGTCCAAACCATACTGTCACAATAAAAACACCTGCACCAACCAGCAAACCACGTACAATAGCGGCCAACACATAGCCACCAAACAGTTCCCAGTGCGATAACGGTGTCAGCAGCACGAACACCAGATTACCCGTAATTTTTGACTGTATCAATGATGATGAACTATTCGCAAAGGCATTTTGCAACACGCTCATCATCACTAAGCCTGGCACTAGAAAGCCTGTATATTGCACACCAGGAAACACTTGCACATGATCTTGCAAAGCGTGTCCAAATATCAACAGATATAGTAGTGCCGTCACAACAGGAGCAGTAATCGTTTGCGTTGCCACTTTCCAAAAACGCAATATCTCTTTATAAAATAAGGTCTGAAAGCCAATCATTTGGTACCCTCCATAATCTGGATGAATACATCCTCAAGATCAGCCTGTTGCAGGTACATCTCGTCAATCACCGCACCTGACTCGCGCAATGTCGCTAAAATCGGCTCGACATCGTTATAGTCATTTACCCGCAGCGTATATTTCACCCCAGATAGAAGGTCTTGTGGGTTAATCACCAAAGGTGATAACACATCGGGCAACGTCCCCTGTTTTAAGCGCAATACCAATTGCGAACCAGAAATCTGCCGCAATAATGCCGTCGTCGAGTCCAACGCCACCACTTTCCCCGCCTTCAACATCGCAATACGATGGCACAAGGCTTGAGCTTCTTCCAGATAATGTGTTGTCAGCACAATAGTGTGCCCCTCACGATTAAGACGTCCAACAAATTTCCAGAGTGTTTGACGCAATTCAACATCCACGCCCGCTGTCGGCTCGTCAAGCACAATCACAGGAGGCTTATGCACCAATGCCTGAGCCACCAGCACACGCCGTTTCATACCTCCCGACAAAGCGCGCATATTGGTATCTGCTTTATTACTCAGATCCAGGTTATCCATCAGTTCATCGATCCAGCGATCATTGTTCTTCAGTCCAAAATAACCAGACTGCATTCGCAACGTCTCACGCACAGTAAAAAATGGATCAAAAACCAACTCTTGTGGCACCACACCAAGCTTGGAGCGTGCTGCGCGATAATCGCTCACAACATCATGCCCCTGAATGGTGACACTCCCACTATCGGCACGATTGAGACCTGCCACAATGGAAATTAACGTTGTCTTTCCTGCCCCATTTGGGCCTAACAAACCGAAAAATTCCCCCTCTTCCACGGCAAGCGTCACTCCATCTAGCGCCCGTAAAGATCCGTAGTATTTTTTAATATTATTAATCTGTAAAACAGTCATACTTAATTGATACGCCAATGCGCCATAGAAAAACTACGAAAACTACGAAACCACCTTCAGCGCCGACACATGATCAATGCATATGGTCAACATGCAGAAGCAACGTAGCGAAGCTTGGGATTATAGGAGATTTCCGCTCAAGTGGTGGTAACGGAGCAGAAAACTGACCGTCATCGAAAGAGTGACGGTCAATGAGGGGGGATGGATGAATGAGGCGACAACAATTCCGTCACCCCATAAAGATCGGCCAAACTTTGCAAATTGGCCGATAACGGGCTAAAAGTCAAAGTACTACCGCGTTTTCGGGCAGCGCGTTGCCATGCCAACAACGTCGCTACCGCTACTGAATCGACGCTCTTCACATCTCTTAGGTCAATACTCTCCTGGCCAGCCTCAATGGCGCGTAACCCCAGTTCAAGCATAGCACCAGCATTCTGTATCGTTAGCGAATCAGCAGGTTTGAATAACGCCATCACACACTCTCTGATAAATTATTCCTGGGCAGTCGAACGCGAAGCAAGCTGTTTGTTCTTATCCGACAACGCCTTGATCAGGCCGTCGATACCACCTTTATTGATTTCGCTCGCGAAAGTACCTTTGTAAGCTTCAATCAACCATGCTCCCAGTACATTGACATCATACATTTTCCAGCCAGATGGCAACTTTTCCAATCGATAATTCAGTTGAATTGGCTCTCCCCGTGGTTGGATCACCTGAGAACGCACTTCAACATCCGTATCCGTAGGGTCTGCTCGCAGCGGACTAAATTTGACCTGCTGATCGCGTACTTGCGACAGGGCACCAGCATAGGTGTACACCAGCAAGTCACGAAACTCTGCAGTCAACTGCTGCTTTTGCTCTGGCGTTGCCTCACGCCAATAACGTCCAGCAGCCAATGCAGTCATACGATCAAAATCAACATAGGGAAGAATTTTTTCCTGCACTAAAGAAACAATGCGTCCAACATTGCCTCCCTGAATGGCCTTATCCGTTTTGGCAACATTGAGGACATCTTCGCTAATGCGCTTGACCAGTGCATCAGGAGCCTCCTGTGCATGTACCATGGAAGAAAATCCCAGCAACAAGAATGATATGCTGGTAACAAATAGCTTATTTACTCTTTTCATACTTAATTAGTATCCGTTTTATTAATCCCAAACCGGCAATGTTTCCCTAGTACCCCTTCATTCAGGCCTAATTTGAGGTGGAATCAAACACCGTCTTCACGCACTGCGCGCCAAGCTATACGGCAGCCTCACTCCGCATAATGCTGTGTGGAGTGTAAATAAGGGCAATATCCATGCTTTCAAGTTAACACTAAAAATTGCCCCTAAATTTCAAGTACATATTCTTTCTAATCACCCAACACTTTAAGGCCGTGTCACTTCTTCTTTTGGAGGGGTCTTATCATTTCCATCATCTCCATCAATCTGTGATTGGCGGCGCTGCATGTATGCATCACGCACAAACTCATATTTATCGAGCGCAGCATCCTCCAGCAGATTAGAAGCATCCAGCAGTTGTGCTCGCTTATCGATAATCCGTACTCCGGATCCGATATTACGTATGTACACCGGTTTTTTATACGACCAGATATCTCCATAATAATCGGCAGGCAAAGCTACCGTATCACGAATCGTTGATGGCCCTAGCAGTGGCAGCACGACATAGGGGCCAGAACCAACGCCCCATTTCCCCAGCGTTTGCCCAAAATCTGAGCTTTGCTTAGTTAAGCGCGCTTCACTACTCACGTCCAGCACCCCACCCAAACCAAACGTTGTATTGACTGCTACACGCATAAGAGTGCTAACCCCTGCTTCCCCCCTGCCTTGCAGCAGTTGATTAAGCGCGGACCACAAATCACCAATATTACCAAAAAAGTTACCAATGCCTGCTTGTATGAAATCCGGCACAACAAAATCATATGCTTTTGCTGCTGGCTTTAACGCCACTTTATCAACCGAGTCATTAAAGCTAAACATGGC
>JAATGO010000320.1 GCA_015654605.1 Betaproteobacteria bacterium | reverse complement strand
TTCATGAAGATCACCCTCAATATGGTGCACTTCTTGGTGGAAAGGTAATGACAATGGCTTGCGCGAAAGGCTCATCTTCGAGCAGCAGCGTACTTACAGAACTCATTCGTAACGGCAATGCACCAACAGCTATCGTCATGCTGGAAACAGATATTATTATCGCATTGGGATGCATTGTTGCTGCCGAGCTCTATAACATTAATGTGCCTGTCATCACGTTGAATGAGCCATCTTGGAATGCCTATACGGCGATCTCTACTGGAGCACACGTCGAGGTGACAAGCACCGAAGCGGAAAGTCACATCAAAGTGCTAAATGCATGACTCAAGTGCCTCCACGGTCTTTTCACTGACTGTTATAGAATTTACGGACGTTGTATTGGAATTGCCATGAATGTAGAGCATAAGCAAGGTTACTGCACCTTATGTAGATCTCGATGTGGAACCGTGGTCGAAGTTAAAAATAACATGGTCATAGCTGTCAGACCAGATCTGTCACATCCGACGGGTCAAGCCATGTGCATGAAAGGAAAAGCTGCCCCAGAACTGGTACACAGTCCTCATCGCATCACGTACCCAATGCGACGAACCAAGCCGAAGACCGGTGGTGACCCAGGTTGGCAGCGTATCACTTGGGAAGAAGCAATGTCCGAAGTAGCGTCACGGCTCGGTCAAATTAAAGAGGAATCTGGTGCAGAGGCAGTTGTATTTTCAGTCACCACGCCAAGTGGAACTCCTCTTTCTGACAGCATCGACTGGATTGAACGCTTCGTCCGAAGCTTTGGCAGTCCCAATACCTGCTACGCGACTGAAATTTGCAACTGGCACAAAGATGTCGCCCATGCATTTACATTCGGCAGCAACATGCCACCAGCAGACTATGAGAACGCAGAACTGATTGTGCTCTGGGGGCACAATCCGGCCAACACTTGGCTAGCACAGGCAAACGCCATCGGTAAGGGTCGCGCCAAAGGTGCCAAGATGATAGTGGTAGATCCAAGGCCAACCGCCCTCGCCACAAAGGCCGACTTGTGGCTGCCAGTGCGTCCAGGAACAGATGCTGCTCTAGCTCTAGGCATCTCTCACCAGCTTCTTCGTTCACATGGCTTCGACGAGGAATTCGTACGAGCATGGACAAATGCACCGTTCCTGGTAAGAAAAGATACTGGCTTGTTCGTGCGCGAACAAATGCTCTGGCCATCGGCCAAGGAGAACCGCTATGTGGTCTGGGACGAAAGCAACAATGCCCCCATTGCTTATGACCCGATGAGTAGTCTCGAAGTATCGGTATGCAAAAAATATAGTTTGCATGGTACTTTCGAGCTTCATATGAACGATGCCGAAACGTCCATTCCGTGCACGACCACCTTCCAATTGTTGTTCGAGGCGACTGCACCCTACACGCCTGAAGTTGTCCAATCCATCACAGGTGTTCCAGTAACATCACTGAAGTCCGCAGCAGTCTTGTTTGCCGAAAGTCGCCCCGTCGCTTACCACGCCTGGACTGGAATTGGCCAGCACACGAACGCCACCCAGACTGAACGGGCCGTTGCAACACTTTATGCCCTCACCGGAAGCTTTGACCGCATCGGTGGCAATCGCCAGCGTCGGGGGCCTCTAGTGAGAACCGTCAACTCGTATGACCTGATGTCACCAGAGCAGAAAGCCAAGGCACTGGGCCTGAGCGAACGACCAATCGGTCCGCCGGCTCAGGGATGGGTCACTGCGCGGGACACCTATCGCGCAATATTGGAAGGCAAACCCTACAAAGTACGCGCGATGATGGCCTTCGGCACCAACCTTCCCATATCGCAGGGAGATACTTCCGATGCCCAAGAGGCCCTCAAGGCGCTGGAATTTCATGTGCATTGCGATCTCTTCGAGACACCAGCTTCGCGTTACGCGGACATTTTCTTGCCAGTCAACACACCTTGGGAACATGAAGGGCTGCGGATTGGCTTCGAAATTAACGATCTGGCAGCATCGAAGGTACAACTACGTCAACAAATGGTAAGCGCACGCGGAGAGAGTCGCTCTGACAATGCTATCTTGTTTGACCTAGCATGCAGACTTGGCATGGAAGAAATCTTCTTTGGAGGAAATCTCGAGAAGGGCTGGAATTACATGCTAGAGCCGTTGGGCATCACAGTGGAAACACTGCGCAAAAATCCACAGGGTCTTGAATTTCCCATCGATGCTCGCGAGAAAAAATATGCAATAGTCGAAAACGGTACGGTACGTGGCTTTGGAACAGAAACAAAACGTGTCGAGCTTTACTCCGAATTGCTGCTACGTCATGATCAACCCCCTGTTCCCACTTATATTGAAACAGCGGAAACTCGTCTTCAAACTACACAGCAGCGCCAGCAATATCCACTCATTCTGAGTTCGGCAAAAAATGGCTACTACTGCCACAGTCAGCACCGTAGCCTCATTTCATTAAGAAAGCGTGCACCAGAACCTGTTATCGAAATCAGTCCGCTGCAAGCATCTAGGAGAGGCATCTTCGAAGGAGACTGGGTTGCAGTAACAACTCGCATGGGACAAGCACGATTCGTCGCAAAAATTACCCCTTCTCTGGCAGACGACGTGGTAGTCGCAGAATTTGGATGGTGGCAATCCTGCACAGAGTTTGATCGCACAGAACTCGCCACTACCGGCAAATCGAGCAGCAATTACAACAGCCTCATCAGCGCAGACCAATGTGACCCGATTTCTGGCTCAGTGCCCATGAGATCATTTCGTTGTGACGTGATGCTCGACCCTGCCTATGAACTTCGGCAACGAAAGTGGGATGGTTTCAAGAAATTCCGCGTAACAGAACTACGTAACGAATCCAGCGGTGTGATCGGCGTTCACTTTGCGCCGCTAGATGAAGAAGAACTACCCGATTTTCACCCTGGTCAACACATCGAATGCCGCTTCACAATACATGGTGAGATAGTAAGTCGTGCCTACTCTCTCACAGGTGCAAGTGTCGCCCCCAGCCGTAAGAGTTACAGCATAGCAGTACGTCATCAACGCGGGATTACACCGGATGGCACCACATTTGAAGGGCGTGTTTCCGGCTTCATTCATAGCCATCTCCAGGTTGGTGATATTGTCGAACTCCGTCCGCCATCGGGTAATTTCATCATTCCCAGAACGTCGCCACAGCCTCTGATACTAGTGGCCGGTGGCGTCGGCATCACACCATTTATCTCGTTACTAGAATCTCTAGAAAATGGATCTGAAATAGAAATATGGCTTTACTACGCCAATCTGAACAGCAGTACACATGCCTTCAAGAAGCGTATAGAAGAACACCAGCAAAGACTACCCAATCTAAAAGTACTCGATCATTACAATGCTCCGCTTGAACAAGACCTTCAAAGGAAGGATTTTGTCAGCAGAGACCGCATCGACGGCGCTAGCATTCCAGATGAACTGCTAGAGAATCGCGCCAGGGTCTATATGTGTGGACCGCCGCCCATGATGGATGCCGTTCGCACCAATCTGATATCGAGAGGAATGCCCGCGTTTGATATATTCAGTGAGATATTCAGGTCTCCTGCAATAATTTCACTCGACAATATGTCCTCTTACTTTGTCACCTTCTCTCGCTCAAAAATGGGTCCCATCCAGTGGACGCCAAAGGATGGTACTCTGCTTTCCTTTAGTGAGAAACTGGGACTGGAACTTTCTAGTGGCTGCCGCGTAGGTCAGTGCGAGAGCTGCTCAGTTGGCATTGTGTCCGGCAAAGTTCGACACGTTCACGGCACTGAACCAGAAGACGCAAGCACCTGCCTCACTTGCCAAGCCATTCCGATCGAGGATATCGTTCTAGATGCTTAATGGTATTCAATCCGGCAAGTAGCCAAAACGAAGCTAAGTACGCCTATTCAGTGATGAACTGAATAGACTCGACAACACCATTGGCGCACCACCGATAGCTCAGTGCGTTATGGCAAACATGCATTCACAGCGCAAAAGAGTCCCAGTCTCATCTCGAATAATCGAGGTAATAGACAATAAACGTCTAACCCACCACCATTCTTAATCTCTCAATATTAGAGTCAAGGAAAAATTTTCATTTTCAGCAGAATTTATACCGCTGGTCAAAATCTATATACCTTATACTCAGGCGTCAAAGCAGACTTGAGATTATCAATATACGATATACTTGTTAAAAGCCCCCTCTTTCATGACGCACAAATTATTACTATCTAGACATCGTCACGTTTTATACGTGCGGATATGGACATGATTCCTAACAATCTTAATTCGTCAACAAACAACTTCGATTTCCTTCGTTTATTAGCGGCATATTTTGTTCTCATCAGCCACCAGTTTGCATTGTCTGGCTTACCAGAACCCGGTATTGGTTTTCAAAGTTTTTTGGGGGGGTGGGAGTACTCATTTTCTTTTCCATTAGTGGTTATCTGGTTTCCCTAAGTTGGGAGAGGGATCCATCAATTTGGCATTTTTTAGCAAAACGAATATTAAGAATCTGGCCAGGGCTGATTGTTGTTACCGCTATA
>JAATGO010000007.1 GCA_015654605.1 Betaproteobacteria bacterium | reverse complement strand
TTGATTTGCGTATTTTGTGGCTTACGCTAGGTAAAGTCCTGGCACGTGACGGCGTTACGCATTAATTTTTGTAAGAAACCATAACTGTTCATGCAAAATCGTATCCTCAATCTTTCTAAAGCGACTAAGCAAGGGTTGGCTATAGCGGTCGATGTTGTAACATCACTTTTTGCGACATGGGCGGCATTTGGTTTGCGGCTGGATATATTTGCTTGGCCTCAGTGGTATCAATGGCATGTTTATTTATTCTCTGTCTTATTTTTATTGCCAGTATTTTTGCGATTAGGCATATACCGGATTGTTTTACGTAATGCCAGTGTGGAAGCATTGATTACGATTGCGAAAGCAGTTGCTATATATGGCATTATTTTATTTGTTGTGTTGTTCTTGCAGGCATTGCCAGGCATCCCTCGTTCTGTTGGGATACTCCAGCCCCTGATTTTTCTCGTTTTGGTTGGTTGTAGTCGTGGATTTGCCCGCTTCTGGTTAACTAGATTGGTTTCTAGGCGTTACCCCCAAAAGAGAGAAAGTCGTCTCCTGATTTATGGAGCAGGTACAGCGGGTGCGCAAATTGCGGATGCGTTGCTGCATCGTCAGGCACTGACAGTCATTGGTTTTTTGGATGATGATGTGCAACTGCATGGCAAAACAATTAATGGCTTGCACGTCTATTCACCGACTGAAGTAGAAAGATTACTTGATTTGTATGACGTGACGGATGTGTTGTTGGCACTTCCCTCTGTCAGTCGATCTCGCCGCAAGGAAATATTGGCGAGTTTAAGCAAGTACCAGATGCATATTCGTTCCTTGCCAGATTTGACAGATCTGGCAAGTGGCAAAGTGACTGTATCCGATATTCATGAATTGGATGTGATGGATTTATTGGGGCGTGATCCTGTGCAGCCAGACACCAAGCTTATCCATCATCACATTGGTGAGAAAATTGTGTTGGTGACAGGTGCAGGAGGAAGTATCGGAAGTGAATTATGTCGGCAGATACTGGAAATGCGCCCGAATAAATTATTATTGATGGAGCATAATGAATACAGCCTCTATGTCATTCATGCGGAGCTACATGCGCGCTTGCAAGAGATAGGTGCAGAGATTGAGTTGGTTCCTTTATTGGGGAATATTTGCAATTTTCAACGTGTTAGTGATATTTGCAAGGTGTGGCGGCCGCATATGATTTACCATGCTGCCGCGTATAAACATGTCCCATTGGTGGAGCATAATCCGGCAGAAGGAATCAGAAATAATGTATTCGGGACTTACAATGTCGCACGTGCAGCTGTCGAAAATGGGATTAGTGACTGCGTGCTAATTAGCACTGATAAAGCAGTGCGGCCGACGAACGTGATGGGAGCAAGTAAACGTCTTGCTGAGATGATTTTACAGGCATTATCGATAACTCCTCGTCCTGATTTTGAAGAAGGACACGTTGCCGGAGGCGTGGAAAATGTGACGCGGTTCTCGATGGTTCGCTTTGGTAATGTCTTAGGATCTTCTGGATCAGTTGTGCCGCTATTTCATCGGCAAATTGGAGAAGGCGGCCCAATTACACTGACCGATCCAGAAGTAACGCGCTATTTTATGACGATTCCCGAGGCTGCGCAGTTAGTGATGCAGGCGGCAGCAATGGCTGATGGGGGAGACGTGTTTGTCCTGGATATGGGAGAGCCAGTAAAAATTATAGATCTGGCACATAGGATGATAGAGCTTTCTGGACTTAGTGTGAAAAATGAAAAAACCCCAGATGGTGATATTGAAGTGAAAATTATTGGTCTCCGACCTGGAGAAAAACTCTATGAAGAGCTGCTCATTGGGGAAAATCCCCAACCCACCGCCCATGCGAGAATTATGAAGGCCAATGAGGATTGTTTGTCATGGGAGCGTCTACAAAATACGCTTGGTGTTCTTTTTGTCGCAGCCGAGAATAATAATATTGATACCATCCGCGAAATCCTGCATCAACTTGTGAATGGATATCAGCCTTCGACTGATGTTGTTGATTGGATATATCTCGAAGAAAATAACGGAATGGCAGGGTGAGTCTCTACCATTGTTGCCAATAAAACAGGCATTGTCCTGAACTGGCTTTGCTTTCTTGAACGGAGTAAGATACAGCCCCACGTATCTATGACAAAGAGTGATGTATTTTGAATATATT
>JAATGO010000231.1 GCA_015654605.1 Betaproteobacteria bacterium | reverse complement strand
GCAAAAGCAGTATTAATATGAGCGGGAGTAAAATTACCCATAAGATAAGCTTACGCAAGAGTTTCATGTTTAGGGGCTTTGTTATAATTAAAAAACAGAAACTGACAACTGGTATAGCTTACGCTCTTCCCAAACGTTCATACAATGTATTAAATACTGGCGCCGTATCCGGTCGTACGCCGCGCCATAGAAAAAACGCTTCCGCAGCCTGCTCAACCAGCATACCCAAACCATCGCGTACAATGGCGCCATGCTGCC
Organism: Betaproteobacteria bacterium; assembly: GCA_015654605.1. The sequence continues at coordinate 15,510 of JAATGO010000231.1, read as the reverse complement.
GCGCAAATTGCATGAATGCGGTGTCCTGCTTGGCGTACATCATGTCATACGCCAAGGTTCCCTCGGTAAACACAGTCGCTGGTACAGATGGTATATCTGCCATCAAACTCGCAGACGTAGCATTGATCACGATATCAAAAGGAGTCGCCAATACGGTACTATCTGCATTCTCTGCAACGGAGACATTCCCATAAATGACGAACTGCTGCATCAATTCCTGTGCTTTCGCCAAAGTTCGATTACACAATACTACCTGTTGTGGCTGCTGCTCCAGCAAAGGGAACATCACGCCACGAGCTGCACCTCCTGCCCCCAATAACAATACTTTGCGATCACGCAAAGCAACACCAGCATTATGCACAATATCGTTGACCAACCCAATGCCATCTGTATTATCACCAATGATGTCATTACCATCCAAGCTCAGTGTGTTGACAGCACCTGCCACGCGCGCACGATCACTCAATCGCGTAGCCAGCTCATATGCTTCCAGCTTAAACGGCACTGTGACATTTGCCCCTCTGCCGCCACGCTGGTGAAAGGCATGCAGCGTCGCTGCGAACTCCGTTAAGGGAGATAACAAACGATCATAATGCATGCTCTGCCCTGTCTGCATAGCGAACTGTGTATGGATTTCCGGAGATTGACTGTGCGCAATCGGGTTGCCGATAACAACGTAGCTATCCATGCTCTATTTCTCCTGCGAATGCATATCAGTCTGCATGCTACCATCATGCAAAAAATGAAAAGTCGTCACAATCTCCAGCACATCATTCTTACCGCCGGCACTACGCATGCTAGCAGGGAACTGACCAAAAGGTGCCGCTGCCCGCACAATTGCCAATGCTGCCTGATCCAGTGCGGCATTTCGGGAACTACGATGAATCTGAATACCATCTTTCCCATAAATAGTCCCGTCCTGGAAAATCGCAATCGACACTGTCAACTCGCCATACAGTTTTTCCCCGTTGCGCTGTGGAAAATTAAGTGTACCGATTTTCTCAATTTTGTCTTGCATCTCCTTGTAATAAACAGCATAACCAGCTTCCATAGTACTTGGGGTCATTTGCTTTTTTACCGGGCGCCGATTATACCGTTCAATATTTCTTGCGATTTCTGCTTCCAACGCTGCTGCCCGTACAGCATCGACTTGAGAAGTCGCCTCGGAAGGCTGCGCCACAATGTGAGCATCCCCTGTAGTCTGTACTGGCATTTGCATCTGCGATTGCTTCATCTGCATCAGCATGCGCTGTTGCTGTGCTTCTAAAGCCGCTATTCTACTCCTGGAATCCTGATTGCTATCACCATCACGACTATCATTTAAGGCAGGCATCATCGATTTGGCGCGTCCCTGGTCGGCGTTACCGCCACCATCGAGATTTGCCTGTGCCACGGCATCTGCCTTGATTGGCTTAGTGCGATGTTTTGCATTGACTAATATCACCTCCAGCCCTGGAGTCGCCTGCTTCAATTTGAATGCGTCAGGCGCAGCAAAATGCACTCCCAGAAAAATACCGTGCGCCAATATAGAACCAATCAGAGCAAAGCTAAGAAATCGATTTTCGGAAAAAAATCTCACGAGCCCGTCATTCTAAAAAAAGAAATTGCACGATAAACCTCAGCTCAAGCCTGGTTTGCCGGAACATGAGAGGCAACGTTATCCACTGCATCCTGCGCTACGTCCTGTGCTTCTTTCTGCACTTCTTCCATACCCTCATCTTCACTCAATTCCGGCACTACCTCTGGTGCCACAGGAACTCCAAGCAAACGTGCTTCTACTTCCAGATCAACTTCATCCCAGCGCAGTAAATCCAGCTTCACTTGCAAACCGCGTGCAATCTGCGGCATACCAGGCAATCTGATGATCAATGGGATATCTACCAGGCGTAATACTTCTTCTTTCAACACCACAGCATCAACCTGACGCATATTTTCTTGCGTCAACCAGCGTAGGCACCAATAGCGCTCCATCGTAGATTGAAAATCAGAGTAGCCTGCATAGGCTGCCTCGAAAGCAGAGACAATGGCAAACAAATCTGCATCGTTTGATTTAAATGGTGCCACCAATTGGGCAGTGACGCCATGCTCCAAACATGCCAGGATCTGCCATTGATTCACAAGGTCAGTATAACGACGTAAAGGAGATGTGCTCCAGGCATACTGGTCAACGCCCAGTCCCTGATGCGGTGCTGCATGCGTCACCATCCGTACCTGCATTTTAGTCGCCCAATTACCACTACCGCCACCTTGTGCTCGATAAATCCCTGGCACACCATGATCCGCCATCAGCTTGCCCCATGTGCTGTTAGCAAAAATCATCAGTTCTGCCACAATTTTATCTAGCGGTGCACCACGCTTACGACGCACAATCGAAACAACATCGTCTTCAACATAGAAATTGAAGTCAACGCGATTATTTTGATCTGGCTTTAACCCAAAACCTTCGCGCTTGGCCATGCGCCCTTTTTCCAATATCTGCACCCATTGCCATAAAAGAGCGATATCAGCCTTGTGGGGGTAATCAGGCGTGCTATCTTGCATGGCATCCGACAACGACTCTTCTGTCACCAGAGCATCAAGATCGTTATGCCGTAAGTTAGCAGCAATAGGTACCATTTCTGCACGCGTTTCTGTTGCCACGACAGACCAGTCGGCTGGGTCCAGCGTAGCGTACAGTGACAACGCCGGACAGTTTTTCCCCGCACCAAGCGTATAAGCCGCCACCAGCTCATCTGGCAGCATGGTAATTTTCTCTCCAGGCATGTAGACGGTCGACATCCGTTGTCGTGCCATGGTATCGAGTACATCACCGCACTTGATACCTAAACCTGGAGCAGCAATATGAATACCTACCCTCACTTTGCCATCATTCAATGTCACCACCGACAAAGCATCATCAATTTCTGTCGTGGTAACATCATCAATTGAGAACGCCTGCACATCCGCCACAGGTAAATCAATTCCGGCCGGAAGAGCCACGACCGGGAAACCACTCCCCTTTGGGAAATATTCGAACATGAATTTAGCCAAATGCAACTGCTTCGGAGAGGCTACGCCACCGACTTGCAACATGAGTCTCGACGGCGTCGTTTGCAACTCTTTACACGCGGTATCCAATGCTTTGTATTCAATCCCATTTTTATCTGGTTTGAACAACAGTTGCAGTGCCAAGGAAGAAAACGTTTCCGGCAGGCGACCGGCTTTGAGCTCTTCCACATATTGCGCTTGCACTAGCGCCTGTTGACGCTTCTTTTCTAATCCTGCCAGTGCTGCCTGCAAAGAAGCTAGTGGTGCTGCTTTGTAACGTCCTTTACCTTTCCTGTAAAAATAGACGGGAGCACTATGAAGGCGTAATAACAAACCTGCCGCTTCATTCGGTAATGGCGCATGCCCAAAATATTCGGTGCCTAAGTCAGCAAAGCCAAATTCCTCCTCTCCCGCGACCTCCCACAGAAAATCAATATCTACCTCCTCTGCAACACGTTGCGCCTGAGCGAACAACTCGGCAGGATCAGGGGTAGCAAACTGTAGCAAAACATCCTTCGTCCTCACTTTGCTGCGTTTGCCTGATACCATTTCTACCTGATAGGACTCCCCCTGCTGCGATAAAATAACGCCAGCTTTGAAATCACCAGATTCTTCAAAAAATAAATTCATTGATTACTCTATTTAGCTATCAGTTTTCCGATAGCGGGTAAAAAAATATCCGTCACCAGCATCACGCCATCTTTACGATAGAACAAAGAGCGGCGAGCATATAACGAATGGGCAAAGCCTGTCAGCCCCAGCCCCCTGCAAATCCGTTGCACCAATGGGTGCTCTGTATGTAATCTGGCAAATTGCAGCCGACCACGCTTCACCAAAGGATCCACAAATAACGTGGCACCCAGTGGGGCATTGCCCAACCCACCAAAAAAATGCCAATGCGATGCTGCGGTTTCTGCCTGCAATACCGTATGACCAAAAACAACTGCCTGACCGTCGCAACGTAAAAAAACATCTCGTTCTATCACTCGCGAACGTTGCGCCATGCCTAATGCCGTATATTCATCCGTCAGACCACGTGCATTACCCTGCCACACGCACTGCACATCAAACTGGTGACAACGTGCAGTCAGCTTGTACGTCATTGAACCTGGATCACATAACCACTTCTGTAGCGCAGCATTTGGCTGCACTGCCCGCGAATGATTGAACCAGCGTGCTGATTTAACTGTATGCACCATCAGCCTACCATTCCAGTACCATCATGAGCAATATCGACAGGAGCATCGCAAAACGCCAACACGGCTTCGGCATACGTAGCGAAATCGCTGATGCCGTGATCTCCCCCTTGAATGATCACATGACGTGCCCCTGGGTAATGCGCCACCATGTCACGCCAGTCAAGCACCTCATCTCCTGTTGCCGCAAGCAGCAAATAACGCTGTGGATGACTAATGCAGTCAATACTCAATGCCCGCAATTCATCGATATACTCATGCTTGAATTCAAACACCTCACCTGAATGATAAGAGGTGCTCACCCCGACATAAGATTCCAGATCACGCGCAGGCTTGACCGCAGGATTTAATAATGCTGCCCGACAACCCAGTTGTTCTGCCAGCCATGTGGCATAAACGCCCCCCAAAGAGGAACCAATAATGCTCAATTGCTCCCTGGGACAATCTTTCACATATGACAGCGCCAAAGCAATCGCTGCAGCAGGAGAAGCGGGCAGTTGCGGACAGCAATATTCATCCCCTCGCCCTTGTTGCTGCAGGCATTGCTTTAGATAGCGTGCCTTGAACGACTGCGGCGACGAACGAAAACCATGCAAATACAAAATCATGCCAGCGCGTCCAGTATTTTCTGGTGCACGCCACCAAAACCACCATTACTCATGACCAAAATATGATCTCCAGGTCGCGCTTCTTGTGCAATCGCCCGCACCAAGTCATCGAGCTCACTGAAAGCCGATGCCTTGTTTGCTAAGGGTGCCAGCGCCTGATGTAAGTCCCATCCTAACGTATTCTTACCCTCACTGGCGCCAAACCCAAACACCAGATCGGCATCTGCCAAGCTGCCAGCCAAAGCGTCTTTCATCGTCCCTAACTTCATCGTATTAGAACGAGGTTCCAACACCGCCAAGATCCGTGCGGAACCAACTTTCTTGCGCAAACCAGCGAGTGTTGTCGCAATAGCAGTAGGATGATGAGCAAAATCATCGTAAACAGCAATATCATGCACTGTGCCACGTAATTCCATACGCCGTTTGACGCTGTCAAATTTGACCAATGACGCAATCGCCTGCGCAGGAGGCACACCAACATGCCTTGCCGCAGCGATAGCAGCCAAGGCATTCAGTTGGTTATGCACGCCTGTTAGTTGCCAACGCACCGTCCCCTGTAGCTTCCCGTTATAAATCACATCAAATACACTATCAGTTACGCGACTAGCGCCCTCCCCAAGCGACCATCCCTGATCTCCGACGCTACCAAACCACTCCTGTTCGCTCCAGCAGCCCCGTTCCATGACACGATGCAAGGCTGGCGCATCACGATTAACCAGCACCCGACCTATGCCTGGGACAGTACGCACAAGATGATGAAATTGCGTCTCAATCGCCGATAAATCCGGAAAAATATCGGCATGATCATATTCCAGGTTATTCAAAATCGCCGTACGGGCATGATAATGCACAAATTTACTGCGCTTATCAAAAAATGCCGTGTCATATTCATCGGCTTCAATCACAAAAAAAGACGAATGGCCTTCATCGCCATGACTCTCATTTTTCCCACTCAATCGTGCAGAAATGCCAAAATTCATTGGTACTCCACCAATCAAAAAACCTGGAGCATAGCCAGCATCCTCCAGAATCCAGGCCAACATGGCAGACGTTGTTGTCTTGCCATGCGTTCCTGCTACGGCCAATACCCAGCGTTCCTGCAATATATGATCTCCTATCCATTGCGGACCGGAAACATAAGGAAGTCCTCGATTCAGGATTTCTTCCATTAAAGGGTTGCCTCGTGACACAACATTGCCGATAACAAACAAATCAGGAGCAAGACTGATCTGTTGTGCATCAAATCCCTGGATCAAGTCAATGCCCTGATCCTCCAGTTGGGTACTCATCGGCGGATAAACATTGGCATCGCAGCCGGTCACTTTGTGCCCAGCCTGCTTTGCCAACACTGCCAGCCCCCCCATGAAGGTGCCACAAATACCAAGAATATGTATATGCATTGTTCAATAAAAATAAATTACAGCAATCTATGTGCATTCAGCTTTACCTTAGCAAAAGCACTCAACTTACCTAACGGAGAAAGCCCTATTGGCCAACAACAATCAGGTTCTCTTTCATCTTTCACGTGGATCACATCTCGTTACCGAACTTGTGAATTCTCCATAAAAATACTTCGCCTATCAGAATGATCAGGAATGTAGCCATTCTTGAACATAACATCCCCCCTGGAAAAGGCACACTAACTAGAGTGGGATAAAATAGGCTCCATAACCCACGATTTTACCTGACCATGGCCCTTCATTCGTAATTCAACTGCAAGATGTGCGCATACTGCGACATTTAGCACGCATTCCATCCATCGGCATGAAATGCGCTCCAGTATTTTTGTGATGATTAATTAATATACTGTCGATAAATTTGACAAAGAAAAGTTTATGAATGACAACGAATTGCTACGTGCCGAGATTGCCTCAGTTGCGGCACGCATGATAGCTGAAGATGGCACTGATTACAGTACTGCCAAACGCAAGGCTGCCAAGCAGATTACAGGCAAAATACGGCGCGATGTGCTACCAGACAATGCACAGATCGAAGACGAGGTACGTGCATACAATGAGCTATTCTTCGCCGATACCCAACCAGCGCGCCTGTTACATCTGCGTAAGTTGGCGTTACAATTGATGGAAGAGTTGGCTCCGTTTTCCCCTTACCTGACTGGGGCAGTTCTGAACGGCACTGCTGGGCCGCATAGCGATATCCATTTGCAATTATTTGCCCCCAACACAAAAGAAGTCGAAATCTATTTATTAAACAAAAATATTCACTTTGAAGTCAGTGAAAGTCCCCATTTTGCACCAAGTGAACGCCATACCATCGCAGAAACTCTAAGCTTCCTGCTGCCCCCTACCATGCCAGGGCAGCATCCAGAAGGAGTTCATCTTACAGTGTATGATGCTGACGATATACGAACACATCCGAAAGTCAGTCCAGGGAAACGACTCATACGAGCCAATGCCGACACTGTTAAACGTCTTATTCAAGATGGAGTCTTATGAAAATCCGTTCCACTCTGACATTAATCGTAGCTGTCGTCGTTCTCGTCTGTGCAGGCCTTTATCTCAAATATCAACACAGCACCGCCAAAACACCAGAAGCTCAAGCGCTTAGCCGCTTACTTGAGCAGACGCTACCAGATGTGCAAGGAACTCCACAATCTCTTACAAAATGGCAAGGGAAACCTCTCATCATCAACTTCTGGGCTACTTGGTGCACTCCTTGCGTAGAAGAAATGCCAGAGTTGGAAACCCTCACTACCAAAGTTGCTCCCGTGCAAATTATAGGGATAGGCATTGATACTCCTGCCAATATCTCCCAATTTGCAGAAAAATGGCATATCACGTATCCTCTATACGTTGCAGGAACCAGTTACACTGATTTATTACGGCAATTTGGCAACCAGGCCGGTGGTTTACCTTTCACTGTACTAGTGGGGCTAGACGGGGAGTTAAAAAAGGTCTATCTTGGCCGACTAAACTTTGATGAACTACGTGGCGACATTGCCGCCTTGAAAAAATCATAACTCAGGTTCATAATCAAAATTTTCTTGCAAATGATGTCATTTGACCGCAAAATGCGGCCATCATCGTCAAACGTGCTTTTTTATGGCTACACACATACTTCTTCTCAATGGACCTAATCTGAATTTGTTGGGCACCAGAGAGCCTGAAGTTTATGGTTTTACAACACTGACTGATATCGAACAACAGGCAGTGGAGCAAGCCGCCCGTGCCGGTGCAACGCTACAGCATTTCCAAAGCAACCATGAGGGTGCACTAATAGATCGTATCCACCAGGCAAAGCACGATGGGGTTCATGCCATCTTTATCAACCCCGGAGGATTCACGCATACCAGTGTTGCTCTGCGCGATGCGCTATCTGGAGTCGCTATTCCTTTCGTTGAGGTGCATATTTCCAATATTCACCAACGAGAAGAATTTCGTCATCATTCCTACCTGTCGAGTATCGCCCGGGCCGTATTATGCGGCTTCGGTGTTGACGGCTATCGTCTTGCTATCGACTATTTGCTCTCTCAACCGCAAGGATAACCGCTTAATATATTTCAATGGTGCCCTTTATGACAGGGCGGCCAATCATTCATATCTACACAGGCAATTACTTTACCCTCCAAGGAATTCACATGGATTTACGAAAACTCAAGACCCTGATTGATCTCGTAGCGGAATCAGACATCGAAGAATTAGAAGTCACTGAAGGTGAAAGCAAAGTTCGCATCGTCAAATCTTCTTCTGCTCCACAAAATCAGGTTGTCATGATGCAACCACAATCTGCTTTGGCACCTGCCCCTGCTCCAGCTCCAGCCGTAGCGCCAGTTGCTGCGGCTCCAGCAGTGCCAGAAGGGCATGTTGTCAAATCTCCCATGGTAGGCACCTTTTATCGTTCATCAGCTCCTGGAGCTCCTGTCTTCGTTGACATTGGCAGTGAGGTAAAAGAAGGTGACACTTTATGCATCATCGAGGCAATGAAATTACTCAATGAAATCGATGCCGATAAAAATGGGGTCATTAAACAAATCCTGGTTGAAAATGGGCAGCCTGTCAAATTCGGCCAACCTTTGTTTATTATTGGCTAACACCGATTGTCGATGCTTCAAATTAGCCTCTATTGCATATCAACATCACTCTTTTCACACCTGATTGCAGTAAGATTCTGGCAAATTTGATTTTCTGTAAATGCTTGACCAAGGCGACGCTTATTTCCTCTTATGTTTGAAAAAATCCTCATCGCCAACCGTGGCGAAATTGCTCTTCGAATCCAGCGTGCTTGTCGCGAAATGGGCATTAAGACTGTCGTCGTACACTCTGAAGCCGATCGTGAAGCAAAGTATGTAAAACTGGCGGACGAATCCGTATGCATCGGACCTGCACCTTCTGCACTGAGCTATCTGAACATGCCCGCCATTATCAGCGCAGCAGAAGTTACCGATGCACAAGCCATTCATCCCGGCTACGGTTTTCTCTCTGAAAATGCAGATTTTGCCGAACGCGTTGAAAAATCCGGCTTCGTCTTTATTGGCCCTCGCGCTGAAAGCATCCGCTTAATGGGAGATAAAGTTTCTGCCAAGCAAGCAATGATCCGTGCCGGAGTTCCCTGCGTCCCTGGATCAGACGGTGCGTTACCTGACAATCCCAAAGAGATCGTGCAAATTGCACGCAAAATCGGTTATCCGGTGATTATCAAAGCTGCCGGTGGTGGTGGCGGACGTGGTATGCGGACAGTGCACACTGAAGCAGCCCTAATCAACGCTGTCACTATGACAAAGACAGAAGCGGGTGCCGCATTTGGCAATCCTGAAGTCTACATGGAAAAATACCTGGAAGATCCTCGCCATGTGGAAATCCAAATTCTTGCCGACCAGGAAAGAAATGCCATTTGGCTTGGCGAACGCGATTGTTCAATGCAACGCCGCCACCAAAAGGTCATAGAAGAGGCTCCTGCTCCCGGAATTCCTCGCAAAATCATCGAAAAAATTGGTGAACGTTGTGCCGAAGCCTGCCGCAAAATGAATTATCGCGGAGCCGGAACTTTCGAATTTTTGTACGAAAATGAAGAATTTTATTTCATTGAAATGAACACGCGGGTACAGGTTGAACATCCTGTCACTGAAATGATTACCGGCGTTGACATCGTACAAGAGCAGATCCGCATTGCTGCTGGCGAAAAACTACGCTATCGCCAACGTGATATCGAACTCAAAGGACACGCTATTGAGTGCCGGATCAACGCTGAGGATCCATTCAAATTTACCCCATCGCCTGGTCGCCTCACGGCCTGGCATGCCCCTGGTGGCCCAGGCATTCGCGTAGACTCGCATGCCTATGCTGGTTATTTTGTCCCCCCACATTATGACTCCATGGTAGGCAAAGTCATTGCCTATGGCTCTACGCGAGAACAAGCTATTCGTCGTATGCAAATCGCGCTGTCAGAAATGGTGGTCGAAGGTATTCAAACCAATATCCCTCTCCACCGCGAATTGATGGTGGATGCTCGCTTTATCGAGGGCGGTACGAACATCCACTATCTTGAACATAAGCTGGCAGAGCGTCCCACTCTCCCGCCAGCGGTTGACAAAGCGGCAAAAAAATAATGGGCTGGATTGAAATTGTCGTTGACATTGACCGTGACAAGGCCGAGGCATTATCGGATGCATTGATGGAGGCGGGCGCATTGTCTGTCTCGGTGGAAGATGCCGATGAAGGGACAGATGCAGAACGCCCTTTATTCGGCGAACCAGGCATGGCCGTGGCCACAGGATGGAACCGTAGCCGTGTCGTCGCGCTGACGGACGTTGATGCCCCACATGCAACGATGCTGGCCAATGCAACTGCCTCTATCCACATTAACCATGCGCTACCTTTTACATTGCGCCCAGTGGATGAACAGGATTGGGTACGCCTGACACAATCACAATTTGACCCAATACATATAGGGCAACATATTTGGGTGGTACCAAGCTGGCATGTCGCCCCCACCGAATCCGATGCATTGGTTCTGGAGTTAGACCCTGGTTTGGCCTTTGGTACTGGCAGTCATCCCACAACCCGCCTATGCATGGAATGGCTGGAATTACATACGCCACCAGCTGCTCGCGTGCTGGATTACGGTTGTGGTTCTGGCATCCTGGCACTTGTCGCTAAAAAATGTCATGCGCAACAGGTCATCGGTGTTGACATTGATCCGCAGGCATTAGAGGCCGCACGCTTTAATAGCGAACGGAATCACTGTGAAATCGATTATTACCTGCCTGCAGACTTTGACGCTACTTTTCCACAAGAGCAACGATTTGACATCGTCGTCGCCAATATTTTAGCTGGCCCGCTACAGACTTTAGCACCCTCACTAACCAGTCGTATCAATATTGGAGGATCTCTGGTGCTATCAGGCATATTACATGAACAAGCTAACGCGGTCATTGATGCCTATGCTCCCTGGATCACATTGACTGTGGGGGCACAACAGGAAGATTGGGTCGCACTGACAGGGAAACTACCTGCTGCCTAAAGCATCCAAACCCATATCAACTTTTAATAAGCATTCACCGAGTATCTAACTAAGCTCCTATCCACGGCACCGTCATCATACTGCATACACTGCTACCGCTCCTTTCCATTGGCCTATAATAATGCGATCTACAACAGCCCATAGCAAACGGAATCACTTTCATGGAGAGCACTAATGCTGCTGGCAACTCAATGTCCTGCCTGTCACACTACATTCCGACTTGCCAGTGACCAGTTAAAGCTACGCAACGGTTTGGTGCGCTGTGGTACATGCCACACCGTGTTTGATGGAAGTGCCTATCTTCAACCCATATTAACTCCCCACGCGACAGCACACGAAGCTCCTTTCTCAGATCAACAACCATCTCAGGAAACATCACAACCTGCCACGGATAATTCAGGCACATCAGCACCACCGGCTCTTTCGGCTGCCTTTGCCAGTATCGCGGCGCAAACCGATAATGCTCCCTGGCTTACCACCTCTGTGATCAACAAGGCTATTGTCAAACACTCCCCTGTAGCCGATTCACGATCGAGCCTCCCGCCGCCCTCTGAGCCTCACCCCAATGTCTGGCTCACTAGAAAATCCCAGGATAATGATGTTGAGCCGGAACCTATTGATCACGATGATAACGATGGCATTCCCATCGTGATGGCAGATGATCGTGCGCATGAGTTACCTGAATTCGTCAGAGTCGCCCAAACGAAAAAACGCTTTCCTCGCCTTAAGCTTGCGATGATAGCCATTGCCACCATCCTGCTATTAACGGTCCTGTTAGGACAGTCCATTTATTGGTGGCACCTCAATATCGCCACATCCATCCCGGCGACACAACCACTCTTGGCGCGCGCCTGTACCTTTTTGCATTGCCCTTCGGACCTATCATCTGAAATAGAGCAATTATCGCTAGAGTCTGCCCAACTACAGCTTGTCCCACCCCACCAACATATTTATACGCTCACATTCCTGCTTCGCAATCGCAGCCAAAGAGCACAAGCCTGGCCTCACCTAGAGCTAACACTCAACGATACAGATGGAAAAGCGATTATACGAAAAGTCTTTTCTCCACATGATTATCTCCCTGCGGATACTTTTTCCCAGCTCATTACGGGCATAGCAGAAAATAGTGAACAGCAACAAAAGATTTTCTTTGAGCTACCACAAACGACCATAGCATCCGGTTATCGCCTTTATCTGTTTTATCCTTGATATCACTGCGTGCCTGCGGTAAAACAAAAGTACATCACTGCGGCACCCTCATATTTTTTTCTGGCAATTCACACTGATCTCCAGCACTAATATCAAGTTTCTTCTACAATGCATTATCTTTGACTTTTCCCTTCTATTTTCCATGAGTTCACTCATCTGTGGTTCCCTGGCATTCGATGATATTGCCCAATTTCCTGGCCGGTTTTCTGATGCTTTACTGCCAGATCAATTACACAAAATAAACGTTTCATTCCTGGTACCAACGTTACGACGCGAATTTGGCGGCTGTGCTGGCAACATCGCCTACAACCTCAAACTGCTGGGTGGAGAACCCCTGATCATGGCAACTTTAGGTCAAGATGGTGCTACTTATCTGGAACGCCTGAAAAATCTAGGTATTACACAGCAACATATTCGCGTCATCGACACCTCCTTCACAGCACAATGCTTCATTACCACCGACGCTGGGGGCAACCAAATCACCGCCTTCCATCCTGGACCAATGAATTTTTCGCATGAAAACAAAGTTACTGACGCTGCTGCCACAGCTAGAGCTACCATTGTGGCTCCTCATGGTCGTGATGGGATGATGCAACATGTAGAACAAAGCGCTGCCCTCGGCATCCCCCTGATTTTTGACCCGGGCCAAGGCATACCCATGTTCAATGGCGAAGAATTATGCCACTTTATTGACCTATCTACATATGTAGCCGTCAACGATTATGAAGCAGAGCTTCTTACCAAGCGCACTGGTTTGTCACTGAGCCAAATCGCGCAACGCGTCTCCGCCTTGGTCGTTACCCGGGGAGAGCAAGGTGCTGAAATTTTCCTGGGAACAGAAAAAATAGATATTCCTTGTGTAGCGGCTGAAACTATCGCCGATCCAACCGGCTGCGGTGATGCATTTCGTGCTGGCATGCTCTATGGACTGACGAACGATATGGATTGGGCTACTATAGGACGTCTATCAAGCCTGATGGGTTCTATCAAAATTGCTTCTCAAGGACCACAAAATCATGCTCCAGATAAAACAGAAATCGAAGACCGTTTTGCAAAAGCCTTTGGCTACCGCTTATAACTCAGTCCTCCCTCCACGAGGATACATCAGGAGATAACATGAATAATATTGCTCGCCGCATGACTTGTACGCTACTGACGCTATTATGGGCATTCTTACCCATGCATATCGCACTGGCGGCGCTGAAGGCAGGAGATAAAGCCCCCGATTTCACTCTACAATCCTCACTGGGAGGGCAGGTATCTTCCTTTTCTCTCGCGACAGCCTTGAAAAAAGGACCCGTGGTGCTTTACTTTTACCCTGCAGCCTTTAGCACAGGCTGCACCATAGAAGCCCATCTATTTGCAGAAGCAATTGACCAATATAAATCACTTGGAGCCACTGTTATCGGCATCTCAAACGACAACATTGATACTCTGAATAAATTTTCAGTAAGCGCCTGCCGTAGCAAATTTGCAGTGGCCGCTGATACCGACAACAAGGTCATGCAATCGTATGATGCTGTATTGCCCAATAAATCTGATCGCGCCAACCGCACTTCATACGTTATCGCACCAGATCATACAATCATCTATGAATATAGCGCGATGAACCCCGATCAGCATGTCACCAACACATTACATGCCTTACAACAATGGGTTGAGAAACAACATAAATAGTTTTCGCTCGTAGGCAGCTAAGCAGGGGGAAATGGCGAGCAATAGTGAATCAGGGGCACAGATATTATTATGCTGCTGGTAGCAGTGTTGCCATAACGCCAGCCACCTGTAATGCAGGCCTGTGTATTTCCAACAACTTGCGTTTGCTACTCAAACCGTGTGTTATGACCACTGAAGACCGTGGCACCTTGAGTGTCTGTGCAATATAGCGGACTAATGCTTCGTTTCCTTTACCTTCGATCGGAGGCGCTTGCAGACGGATTTTCAGCGCGCCATCAAACACACCCAATACCTCTGTCTTACGTGCATTAGGCATTACCTGAACAGCCAGCCGGATGCCAGCAGGTATGCTACGGCACCACTCTCCCTCACTCATGCCAGTGTAAACACTAATGCGCTAATGACGCGTGACACAATCTGCAACAAAATGAGTGCTGCTAAAGGCGTCAAATCAACATTGCCAAACAAGGGAATCACTCTGCGTAATGGTCGTAATAGAGGCTCATTCAAAGCACGGATAAATGGTGCCAGTGGTGCATAGGGATTTACCCAACTAAATATTGCCTCAATAATTAGCGTAGCCATAAAGCCATAACAAATCCATTGAAAAAATCGTACCAACGACAACAGGACGATCACCCGTACATCAAACCCGGAAACCAATCCCACAGCAGCGACGACCGACAATAATATGATAATAAATGCAGCAAGCAGACTGGCCCAGTCGTATCCACCAGAGCCTGGCATCACCCGGCGCAGCGGCTTCACCAACCAATCAGAGAGCTGAAATACAAATTGCCCGATGGATGTAGGAGGCCGTACACGCACGACTTGCATCCAAAAACGCAATAGCATCACTCCCGCCAATATGCTAGCGATGGTATCAACAATCAACATGAAAATACTATACAACACGGTCTCTCTCCTAAAATATGTCCGGTGGAATTTCTCTTCTATCTACCAGTCCCGCAACAATCAATTGCATCAGTACGCCATCGAAAGAGTTTGCTATCACCATAATAAAGTTGTTTGTTGTACACAATACAAAAAAACAAACAAAAAACCGCTGCATGACGTGAGCCACGCAGCGGCCTGAAGCCCGATATCCATCGGGCCCACGCACTGTCCAATTATGGACGTGTTGCGCCAGTCGGGAACGGCCAAGCTGCAGCCGGATTCAGCACAGTTTTTGCAGCAGGAGTCACAGCTGCAGATTTTTTAGCGGCAGGCTTTTTAGCTGCGGCTTTTTTAGCCGCTGGCTTTTTAGCTGCTACTGCCTTTTTAGCTACTGGCTTCTTGGGTACTGCCTTTTT
>JAATGO010000260.1 GCA_015654605.1 Betaproteobacteria bacterium | reverse complement strand
CTGCGCTGTCGTGATAAAACGCAGAAATGCCTAGGATTATACTCATTCTGACTTATATTTAATGCCGGTATAAAGTGGTTATCCACACTTTACCCAAGTCGGTCATATCATCATGTTGGGAGAATAGGCATCGTACCAGATAATGCAGTTCATACACATTTTCCAAAATGGTGCATTGTACGAATGTTTGGCTCATTTTTCTTGTCTGAATACAGTAAGCTCCAGCGTGCTATGGTCAATGACTATCATTGAATTGCGCTGACTGAAACAAGGATGAAAAATCTCAAGAAGTTGTCGCAGCGTAAAAAATCTGCAACTGACTGCCGCCTTGGAATGTATTCATCCAGATGTTAGACCTGTAACCTTAGTTGGAGGTTTATATTTATGGTAGGGACCTCCATACGTATTGTTATCTGCAGGTTTACAAGCTACCAATACTCCTACACCATTTAACTCAACTTTTGAGTATCGTTACGCCTATTTTTCTATTTATTTCATGCAGGTATGCTTTTTGCATGTTTATTTGCGGCGGGATAATCATAGGCAATTCATACAGCTATATCTCACTAATATATTTTGAATTACAAATTGGTCGTTCGAACGATTGATTATAGGGTACTACTGTGTGCGGTCAGTAAATCAGCGGATGCAGTTATTTAGGAGATACAAATGTTCAAGAAATTATTGATTTGTGGGATGGCACTGTCTTCTACTTTGTTGATGGGGATAGTTCATGCGCAGGGAAGTAGTGCATGGAAGGCGAGATTAAGTGATATGAGTAGTAGCAAACCTGCGGTTATTGAATACCAACCACAGGAAAAGGCATCCAAGCCCTGGAAAATTTGTGCCTTGTTTCCACACATGAAAGATACGATCTGGTTAGCGATAGACTACGGTATTACCGAAGAGGTGCGTCGACAAGGTGTTTCTGTCACGATTTATCAGGCAGGTGGTTATGAAAATCTGCCTAAGCAGTTGGCCCAGTTCGACGATTGCATGGCCTCTGGCTTTGATGCATTGATTGTTGGTGCTATTTCCGAAGCGGGCCTATCTCGTAAATTCAGAGAGGCAGCTAAAGCGGGTGTGCCGGTGATTGCTGTATTAAATCCGGTCGATAAAGCACCCACCACATCAAAGATATTTGCCGACAATGTGTTGATGGGTGAGCAAACTGGACAATATCTTGCTAATCGGGTGGGAACAACTGGTGCGAAAATTGTTGCGTTACCCGGACCTGCCGGTTCAGGATGGGCAGAACAATTTGCCCAAGGCTTGAAAAACGTTGTTAAAAAAAATAAAAATCTCCATCTTCTGGATGAGAAATTCGGCGATACGGGCGTAGCGGTCCAGTTGCAGCTCGTCCAAAATGCATTGCAGGCCTATCCTGATCTGGATGTGTTATGGGGGAATGCGACGATGGTAGAGGCGGCTATTGGTGCAGTCAAAGAGTCTGGTCGTAAAAAAGTACAGCTGCTTGCTGCCTATGAAAACCAAGCCATGCTTGATGCTTTAAAAAGTGGCCAGATACTCGGTTTTGCGACGCAATATCCGGTTTTACAGGGACGCGTGTCGGTTGACTTGGCAATTCGTGCATTGGAAGGAAAGAAAGTGCCTGCTTTCTTGAGCCCATCACCTAGTATGGTATCGATGGAGACATTGCCTAACATTAATATGTCCCACGTTCTTGCACCAGCCAGTTTCAAGGCAGTCTATTCGGTTGATGCGGTAGCCAAAAAATAACAAGGGGAACGCTGTGATGCGTCAGCAACAGGATTGGCCGCAGACTCCAGGTTATGTCCATCACAAGACATTGTTAAGGCTCACAGGAATAGTGAAGAATTTTCCTGGGATACGTGCCCTTGATGGTGTCGATTTTGATTTGCGTAGCGGGGAAGTGCATGTGTTGTTTGGAGAAAATGGTGCCGGGAAATCAACCATTATCAACATTATTGCGGGTACATTTGCGCCTGACAGCGGCACATATGAGTTTGATGGCGAACAAATCACTGGCTTAACACCCATCACAGCGCGTCAAAGGGGGAT
>JAATGO010000347.1 GCA_015654605.1 Betaproteobacteria bacterium | reverse complement strand
TCATGCTGCTTGGCTTGTTGTCCGGAATGGTTGATGGCACGTTATTCTCTGCAACCAATGCCTATAGCGCTTCGTTGTTCTATTCGATTACTTACGTATTGACGACATTGGGTACCTTTGGCATTGTCCTGTTAATGTCACGTTCTGGTTTTGAAAGTGATAATCTTGATGATTTCAAGGGATTGAATCAGCGTAGCCCATGGTTTGCCGCAATCATGTTGGTATTAATGTTTTCATTGGCAGGTATTCCTCCGATGGTGGGCTTTTATGCCAAGCTATCAGTGTTACAGGCTGTGCTGGGAACAGGACAAATCTGGCTGGCAATCGTGGCAGTCGCTTTCTCACTGGTTGGCGCTTTCTACTATTTACGCGTGGTCAAGCTGATGTATTTTGATGCTCCAACAGATGAAAGAAAGCTATCGGCCAGTTTTGATGTGCGATTGTTTCTGAGCTTGAATGGTCTGATTGTGTTAGTGCTGGGTATTTGGCCAGGACACCTGATGACAATTTGTACCAATGTGATCAGCAAGACACTACTGGCATTTTTCTCCAAGGTGGTAGGTGCCTAGTTCAATATTGGGTTGGTGCGTGATCGTATTGGCAGTCTGCGCAGCCAACCTGCCATTTTTGAATCAACATCTTTTTGCCATCATTCCCCTCAGTCGATCTTCCGCATACAAGAAGACGATACGTCTGCGATTGCTAGAGCTTCTGGTGCTGTATGGCGTGGTAGGGGGCATTGCCCGCTACTTTGAGTCCACTATTGGCAACGTTTACGTGCAAGGATGGGAATTCTATGCCGTGACTATTTGCTTGTTCCTAGTCTTTGCTTATCCTGGTTATGTGATACGTTATTTACTTAAACGCCACGCTTGATAGCGTCACGTTGAGTCATACTATTCACGCGTTTTGATCATGCGTTTGAGCAGAAGTATAAGTGGTAAATTCATTCAAACCATACGAGAATCCATTTTATGCCTATCAGTGAAATGCGTTCTCGCGACAGACATCGATATTCGCGATAAGGGATCAAACAATGGATGAGCACCTAAAAGAAACCAAACTTGCCAGTGAACAGGTCTATGACGGTCATTTCCTGAAAATTCAGCGTGATACCGTGCAACTTCCCAATGGAAAGAGTGCTTTACGTGAGTATATTCGGCACCCTGGGGCCGTGGTGATTTTAGCGATACTGGATGATGGTTCTATTTTGCTTGAAAGGCAATTTCGTTATCCACTTGATCGGGTGTTTCTTGAATTCCCTGCAGGGAAAATCGATGCAGGTGAGGATCCTCTACTATCTGCAAAGCGCGAGTTGAAAGAGGAGACCGGATATACAGCAACGGATTGGCAATTTGTTTGTACTATTCATAATGCGATTGCTTACTCGGATGAACATTTGGAGATTTATCTGGCACGTGGCTTACAAGGCGGGGAGCGGCAACTAGATGACGGAGAGTTCTTGGATGTGCTAAGCATGGGGATGCCAGAATTGTTAGAACTGGTACGTACGGGGCAGATTACAGACGTCAAAACAATTATCGGTATATTTTGGCTTGATAAGATATTGCAAAATACATGGCAGCCAACAGCTTGCTGATATGTTGAAAAATCGTATGCAACAATTTCAGCTATCAAGTACATACTATGGCTAGATAGCAAAGCAAAGGGGCGACAGGTAATCAGTGTAGATCAGATCCCGACTGTCATTTCTCTTGCTGGTTTTTGAAGGCGATATAGGAGCCTAGAGGTATGGTAGCAAGCTAAAAAAATGCCATAGTGGACACACGCGACGGTCTTCAAGCTTGTCGCCCAGCGCATCCATTGACTGCCGCAACTAAAGGTACGTCAGTATGCCCCAAAATTTTTCATCACCGCATCCACGAAGCTTTTTACCTTCACGCTTGATTTGCGCCCTGATGGGATAAGGACATGCATCGGACGTGAGGGGCCTTTATAGTCTTGTAAAATTTGGACAAGACGGCCCTTCAATATTTCTTTTTCTAATATGTCAGCGGGACCCAGGGTTATTCCTTGTCCCTTGATCGCGGCGCGCAATAGTGCTTTCCAGTTATTCGATCGAAATCGACCTGAAGGTCGAACTTCCTCTGTTCGGTTCCCCTGTTCGAACATCCAGCGACAAGGCATCGATGGCGACCAGATTCCGTAAATGAGGCAAATATGGTGCGCAAGATCTGCAGGAGTCTTTGGCATTCCTTTTTTTGCGATGTAATCGGGAGATGCGCAGCTAATCAGGCGATAAGGACGTAACTGGCGGGCAATCATGGAGGTGTCGGATAGTTCTCCGATACGGATGATTACTTCGTATCCTTCTTCTACCGGATCGACGTAGCGATCGCTGAGAGTCAGCTCCACTTCTGTTTCCGGATAGTCTTCCAGATATTGTGTAATGAAAGGGGTTAACGCAAAGGAGCCGAAGGTGACAGGCGCATTCACTCGGAGCAATCCCGAGGGATTTGTTTGCATGTCTAGTGCGATAGCATCGGCAGTTTCTGCCTCGGCAAGCACGACTTTGCAGCGTTCCATATAGCGATGACCAATGTCGGTGAGACTCTGGCGACGAGTGGTGCGGTTGAGTAGAGAGGCGCCAAGTCGTGCTTCAAGCCACGCCACATGCTTGGCCACCATTTGTGATGATATCTGTAAAGCGTTCGCTGCTGCCACGAAAGAGCCCAACTCCGCAGCTTTCACAAAGACATTCATGCTGGTCAGTCGATCCATCTTTATTCCCTTTGATTAACTCTTATTTGTTGTTTATTTCTGATAAATAATGATATTTATCAATCAATCATAAATAAATATACTCTATATCATCAAAAATTGAAAAGGAGAAAGAGATGAAAATCGGTATCGTTGGTGCAGGATTCGTAGGACGAGCCATCGCGAAATTAGCAATTCAGTCAGGGGATCAGGTCATGCTTAGCAATTCTCGAGGATCCCAGACATTGTTTAGCCTTCGCTCGATGATTCGATGCGAGGTTGGTACTGTTGCTGAGGCAGTGGCATTTGGTGATGTTGTTGTTGTCGCAGTGCCCCTGAGTGCCATTGGACAATTACCTGCAGACATCTTTCGGGAAAAGATAGTGATTGATGCTATGAATTACTACCCTGAGCGTGATGGGCATATTGCCGAGCTTGACGAAGGGGCGACCACTACCAGTGAGTTTCTTCTCCGTTATCTTCCTGAGGCGAAGATCACCAAGGCATTCAATGCGATTCAAATGACCCAGCTTGAAAGCGATGGACTGCCAGCTGGCACCCAGGGTCGCAGAGCACTTCCGTTGGTGGGTGACGATACAGAAGGAAAAAAGATTGCCTCCGACCTTTACGAGGCTTTCGGCTTTGATACGGTAGACGGAGGAGCACTGTCCGAGGGGTGGCGATTTGAGCGAGGAATGCCAAGCTATTGCGTCCGTATGACGAAAGCAGAGTTGATGGAGGCGTTGTCGGCGGCAAAAAAACCACATCCTATTGGCGTGTGATTGGCGCTATATAGTGGTGATTAATATGTGCTAAATCATACGTACTAAATCGAGATTAAAGACACAAAAATCCCCAAAAGGTAAGACATAGCGCCTAACCTTTTGGGGAAGATGGGTTGATACGATTTTCCTAGAGCACTTCACTGGCATGGTCAGCCAGCCGTGAACGCTCACCTCTGGCCAGTGTAACGTGACCACTGTGTGACCATCCCTTGAAACGGTCGACAACGTAGGTCAAACCACTGGATCCTTCCGTCAGATAAGGAGTATCAATCTGCGCGATATTTCCCAGACAAACAATTTTGGTACCAGGGCCAGCACGAGTGACCAGCGTTTTCATTTGTTTAGGCGTCAGATTTTGCGCTTCATCGATGATCAGAAATTTGTTGACGAATGTTCTTCCACGCATGAAGTTGAGAGACTTGATTTTAATCCGCGAACGAATAAGATCTTGCGTTGCCGCACGACCCCATTCTCCACCTTCACCATCAGACTTATTCAAGACTTCAAGATTGTCGTCGAAGGCACCCATCCATGGGCCCATTTTCTCTTCTTCAGTACCTGGCAGGAAACCAATATCTTCACCAACGGGAACGGTGACACGTGTGACGATAATTTCATTATATGTTTTGCTTTCCAATACCTGTGCCAGGCCAGATGCCAGTGCCAGCAAGGTTTTTCCCGTGCCAGCTTGTCCTAACAAGGTGATAAAATCACACTCAGGGTTCATCAGCAGGTTCAGTGCAAAATTTTGTTCCCTGTTACGTGCAGTAATACCCCAGACATTATTTTTGGCATGTCCGTAATCACGTAATGTTTTCAGAACAGCAGTTTTGCCATTGATCTGAGTGACTTGGCCGTAAAAGGTAGGCTCGCCATTTTTGGGTTCAATGAACACAAACTGGTTGACTAACAAAGAGGGGATATGTGGGCCAGTGACGCGATAGAAGGTATAGCTGCTACCGTGTTTATTTTCTTGCCACGACTCCATGCCCTTCGCATGCTTATTCCAGAAATCATCTGGCAATTGATACATGCCGGAATAGAGCAGGTCGGTATCTTCCAGCACATGATCATTGAAATAATCCTCTGCTGGTAAGCCTATCGCACGCGCCTTGAGACGCATGTTGATGTCTTTGGAAACGAGTACGACAGGACGATCTACGTAGAGTTGGTCTAGTGCGCGAACAACACCGAGAATTTGATTGTCGGCTTTCCCTTCGGGGAGTCCATCAGGCAGTTTTGCATTTTGCAGTTTGGTCTGAAAAAAGAGTCGACCTTTCGCATCTTTATTACCTAACTTGGATAATGGAATGCCAAGATCAATAGCATCGTCGGCAATATCGTTGACTAAAGCATCTAGTGAGCGAGATACTTGCCTGGCATTACGTGCGACTTCTGACATTCCCTTTTTGTGGTTGTCGAGTTCTTCGAGCGTGATCATTGGTAGATAAATGTCATGTTCTTCGAAGCGAAACAGAGAGGTTGGGTCATGCATCAGTACATTGGTATCTAGAACAAAAAGTTTGGTGACACCAAGGGTATCAGCAGTGCGACTGGTAGTCGACTTGGCACGCGATATGGATTGTTTGGAGGCAGTGCTTGAGACACTTGACTTTTCCAGAGGAAGTTTTCGATCGATCTTGGCTTGAGGCGGTCGTGTTTTAGGCGCTTCTTTAGCAATGGGTATCGCAGGCGATTCCACCAGTGCGATCACAGGTTTGACAGGCTTGCCTGGTTCTGCTGTTGGATAATCTTGAAGAGCCAATAAGGCAGCTGGTTTACTCGGCATTTTAGGCAGGGGCATTAGGACCTCGGTAGTAAAGTGAAGAAATGCCGCTTTGTCAGAGCGAACTGGTACTGCAGTACAAATAAAAAAACACTGTTATCAAAAAAGCTGCGTAAAAAGAGGGTGTTGTGCGAGTGACGGAAATCGCAGATTCTGGACAGTCTGCGATCAGTAGCGTGATCTGTAGAACAGAAAATATGATGTACCATCTGTTCAAATCGCGAAGTAAAAAAGCCGTTTTGGAAGGTCTTTGACCTAATCCATAAACGGCTTTCAGGAAAAATTTTTCTTTTTGAATTCAATGGATTGCAAAAAATAAACACATAATGGTTAATGTCGTTGGAACCTGTCTTGCTAAAATTTCTAAAATATCAAATGGAGCATGGGTGAGCATTTTTTCACAAGATATCCGGCATTTCTATTTTTCCACAGCATGGCATATAGCGTACTCGGGCAAATCAATTTCAACATTTCTGTAAGTCATTTTGCCACAGCTTACGAAAATTGGTTGGAATTTTTGAATATGTCAGAAATTGATCAATTCAGAGACTTAATGTATGCTAATACCTCTTCTGGGTGGTCGGCGACTTTGACGGCGCGCCATTCTCTGAGCACTGTGCCAGTTTTTCCAACAATAAAGGTGCTACGCTCAATGCCACGGACTTTTTTCCCGTACATGTTCTTCATTTTCATTACCCCAAACATGTTGCATAGCGTTTCTTCTGGATCGGAAATCAACTCGAAAGGCATGGCTAATTTGGCTTTGAAACCTTCATGAGATTTGAGACTGTCGCGACTGATGCCAAAAATTTCTGTGTTGTGCTTTTGAAACTCAGCGTATAGATCGCGGAAGCCGATGCTTTCAGTTGTGCAGCCAGGCGTATTATCTTTGGGATAAAAATAGAGCACTAGGTTTTTGCCATGATAATCTGATAGGACAAAGTTTTTTTCACTAGTCATCACGGCAGAAAATTCTGGAACGGTCTTGTTGACAATGGATTGTTGTGTGGTATTTGTCGTACTAGTCAATGTGATGCTCCTCGATGTAGATGACAGTTTTCTGGCAAAAAAGGCGGTTCTCCCCGGCTCACAGATACGATGTATCGGCTAATCATCGTTGAGTGTGTGAGTTGGTCAAGTAGTAGCATCAAGAGATATGAGTAAGGGTGCCAATAAGTATTTGTCGCTATGTGGGCTATATGTACTTATGTGGCTTGTAAAATCATCTCGCCCGATCGTCCCGGGAGTTCGCCCCAGGTAAGTGGTGATATGGGAAGAGCGTCGTTGCGGATCGTTTGATAATAATCTTGCATCGATACCAGATCGTAGCCTTGTGCACGCCAACCAATCAGTAATTGTTCAAATATGGGGGCGAGTTTCTGACCTTCAAGCTCTGCGTGAAGTGTATAAACATGGTCGCGAGGGAAGGCTGTAAGTCGCAGCAAAAAGTCAGCGATATTGGTTGTATCGATCAACGCGCCATTGATGGTGCGCCCGAGCAACTCATCCAGCGTGGGTAATGTCGTTGGCAATTGCACGCATGTCTGCGTTTTGTTTGCAATGGAAAGCAGATAAGGCCCAGCATTCATGGCTTCTGCCAGTGTCCCATCCTCTTGCAATAATGCACGGCCATCGGAAGCATAGGCGATCCCAAAATCTTCCAGTTGTGCAAAGGCATATGGGTTCATTTGCCAGCCAGCAGCACCGTGAGTGCTTGGTGCATGGCCAAATATCTGGTGAAAGCGATCATAGGCGCGTTGCACGTTCTTTTCGATCATCGGGCCGATGAGGGCGTCAATCTGCGCGCGGACGTCCGC
>JAATGO010000379.1 GCA_015654605.1 Betaproteobacteria bacterium | reverse complement strand
TCTCTGATGCGGAGCGCGCCGCATTTTCACGTTTGCAGGAATTAGGTTTAACTGATGCCTTCCGACTGTTTGAGCAAGCAGAAAAATCCTATAGCTGGTGGGATTACCGTCAAATGGGTTTTCGCCTGAATCGCGGATTACGCATTGATCACATCCTGCTCTCGCCAGCACTGACTCCTTGCTGCACAGCCTGCGCCATCGATAAAATACCACGCAAATGGGAGCAACCATCTGATCATGCTCCCGTCGTCGCCACATTAGCGCTCCCTCAATAATGACAATATCTGCATGAGCAACATTATTTCTCTTGTTATCATTCTTCCCTGAGCGCTATTATTTTGATTCTGCGCATTACACATAACGTCGAACAGATATCATCGATCTGGTAAGATGTCACATCACTTGTTACCCTGCATTGCAATACCATTACGAGGAGCTCTGGACATGATGGATAAATGGACGCCATTTTGCATCCGCTCTGCAGTATCTCGCCACGTTCAGTCATAAACACCCAAGACGAAACACATGGAAGCCAACAACTCCCCCAACCCCTTACTACGCCCGCGTCGCAGAACACAAAGCCTGTCGCAAGAGGTCGTTACTGCCATTACCGATATGATCAGCAAAGGCATCATCAAGCCCAGTGAGAAATTGCCAACGGAAACAGAAATCATGCATACACAAGGTGTCAGTCGCACCGTTGTGCGCGAAGCAATCTCCCGTTTGCAAGCCGCAGGATTGGTGGAAACCCGGCATGGAATAGGTACCTTTGTCCTGGAAACAAAAAAAGGATCCAATCTGAACATTGATCCTGCCACCATCACCACAATGAAAGATCTGCTGGCGCTACTAGAATTGCGCATCAGCCTGGAAACAGAAACTGCAGGGCTGGCTGCCGCACGGCGTACTGATGCGCAACTGAAAGAAATTCGCCTGGCACTGGATGCGTTTCGTGCCAATCAGGGAAATGGCGGTAATACCATTGATCCCTACTTCCGCTTCCATTTTCAAATTGCCAATGCAACGGGAAATCGTTACTTCATAGAAATATTGAGTCATCTTGGCGCTGGAGTCATCCCACGCAAGCGCCTCAACACCGCTGAACTGGCACGCGATCCGCAAGCCAGCTACCTTGATCGTGTTCAACGGGAACATGAGGACATCTACGAAGCGATTATGCGTGGCGACAGTGACGCTGCACGTGCGGCCATGCGCAACCACCTGACCAACAGTCGTGAACGCCTGCGCCGAGCCCAAATCGAGGCCGAATCAGCCTCTGCCCTGCAAACTCCACAAAAATAAATCTGGATTAAAAAATGCTGGCGTTCTGATACTCTATGTTGTACGATGACTGACATCATAAAGCACCCTAAAATTATATATTCACAACAATCTTGCATCCAATTCCCAATCTTTACAAAACGAACTTGCCATGTATACACCACAAGATTTAAAACAGATTCTCTCCTCCGGCTTACTTTCTTTTCCATTAACCGACTTTGACGAGCAAGGTGATTTCCGCCCCAAAACTTATAGTGAGCGTCTTGAATGGCTAGCACCGTATGGCGCCAGCGCACTGTTTGCCGCAGGTGGTACAGGAGAGTTTTTCTCATTGGTACCAGGTGAATATTCAGACATTATTCGCACAGCAGTGGAAACGTGCCGTGGCAAGGTTCCCATTATCGCTGGTGCTGGTGGTGCAACACGTGCTGCTATCGCTTATGCACAAGAAGCAGAACGTTTGGGCGCGCACGGCATTCTGTTGATGCCACATTATCTGACAGAAGCCAGCCAGGATGGAATCGCGGCGCACATAGAAGCCGTCTGTAAATCAGTTAAATTTGGCGTCATCATTTACAATCGCGCCGTATGTCGACTCAATGCCTCTACCCTAGAAAAACTCGCACAGAGCTGCCCTAACCTGATCGGCTTCAAAGATGGTGTTGGTGAAATCGAACCCATGGTCAATATCCGTCGTCGTCTGGGAGACCGCTTCACCTATCTCGGAGGTTTGCCTACAGCAGAAGTCTACGCTGCCGCCTACAAAGCACTAGGTGTACCGGTATATTCATCAGCCGTATTCAATTTCATCCCCAAGACAGCCATGGAATTCTATCAAGCGATTGCCAAAGATGATCACGCCACTGTTGGCCGTCTGCTTGATCAATTTTTCCTTCCTTATCTTGACATTCGCAATCGCAAAGCAGGCTATGCGGTGAGCATCGTCAAGGCTGGAGCTCGTATCGTCGGGCATGATGCAGGTCCTGTACGTACACCGCTGACTGACTGCACTGAAGCAGAATGCGGAGAGTTGGCAACACTCATCAAGAAATTGGGACCACAGTAATTCACTTGACGTAATTTGTTCTCTGTTATTGATAACTGATGCGTCATTTCTGGTAACAAACCGACTGGCCTGGAGACAAGGCCAGTATTTATATCATCAACATTCCGATAAAACATCATGAAAATCCGGAAAATTGAAGCCATGCGTGTCGCTCTTGCTTGCGACACTGGTAAGAAAAACTCCTCAATGAATAATCCTTGGGGAAAAATGGAAACACTGCTGGTACGCGTAACAACGGATGACGATGTCGAAGGATGGGGAGAAGCGTTCGGCCATCTTCTCAATCCCGTGACCATGCAAGCATTAGCCAAACTAGTCGCCCCCGGATTCATTGGCAAAGATGTCGAGTCCTTGCCAACCATTCTTGATACGGCACAGCATGAACTACATGGTTTTGGCCGAACCGGGCCAGTCATGTATGCGCTTTCTGCCATCGATATCGCCCTCTGGGATATCACCGCGAAGATACGCAATACACCGTTACGCCACTTATTAGGAGCAAGCCGTGACAGCGTACAGCGCTACGCCAGCCTTGTCAGTAACGGTAACGATCCTCAGCAGGTCACCGAACAAGTGCTACGTACATATGCAATGGGTTACCGCAAAATAAAATTGCACGAAACAGAAGTTCCCGCATTTCTGGCAGCTCGCACAGCCTTACCAGATGATGCTGAACTGATGCTGGACGTGAATTGCCCGTGGTCGCTACAACAGGCCAACCAGGTAACAGAGCAACTTAAAGGAAAACATTTTTCCTGGCTCGAAGAGCCAATCTGGCCTCCGGAAGATGTCTCCAG
>JAATGO010000292.1 GCA_015654605.1 Betaproteobacteria bacterium | reverse complement strand
CTGCCAGTCACGCCTGCAGCCCCCTTGGACGTCAACAGCAACACCGCCAGCAATGTCAGTTCCTGCACAAACGTCATATGCGTATTGGTCGCTTGAGCAATAAATACCGCGGCCATCGTCAGATAAATGGCCGTGCCATCCAGATTAAACGAGTACCCTGTAGGAATCACCAAGCCCACCACGGTTTTATTCGCCCCCAGATTTTCCATCTTGGCTATCATCCGTGGCAGTACCGATTCAGAGGAAGATGTTCCCAGCACGATCAATAACTCTTCCTTGATGTATTTAACAAATTTCCAAATGCTAAAACCATGCAGACGCGCGATAGTTCCCAACACAATAAAGATAAAAAAGAGACATGTCAGATAGAACGTTCCCATCAACTTACCCAATGAGAGCAACGAGCCGACGCCATATTTACCGATAGTGAATGCCATGGCGCCAAAAGCCCCGATAGGCGCCACTTTCATAATAATGCCGACAACAGAGAATAATACATGGGAAATTTTTTCGACGAAATCGAAAATCATCGTGCCACGACCACCGAATTTATGCAGCGCAAAACCAAATAATATGGAAACCAGCAAGACCTGCAGGACATCCCCTTTAGCAAACGCATCAAACATGCTCGATGGGATCACATTCATGAGAAAAGCCGTGGTGGAGGTCAACTGCCCTGGTGCCGTATAGCTGGTAATACTCTTGGTATCCAACGATGCCGGATCAACATTCATTCCTGCACCTGGTTGAAGAAAATTCACCAGTAGCAGCCCCACAATCAACGCAATCGTGCTGACTACCTCAAAGTACAGTAAGGCCAAACCACCTGTCTTACCCACTTTCTTCATATCTTCCATACCTGCGATACCTGTCACGACCGTGCAAAAAATCACTGGAGCAATGATCATTTTGATCAGTTTGACAAAGCCATCACCAAAAGGCTTCATGGCTTCACCAGTATGAGGATAGAAATGCCCTAATGCGACACCAATAATAATGGCGACTATCACCTGAAAATATAATGATCGATAAAGCGGCTGTTTCGCCATTTCACTCTCCTGTTGTTTTTGTTTATACACGGCGTTACTACCGTCTTACGCGGCGAAATTGTACTCTGTTCACTTTCAAATTCATACTATGGGAAACCACAATGCATTGCCAACAAGCAAGTACGTATCAAGAAATCAGGCATTTCCTAAAAGTGGGGGAATCCGCTCAAGTGCTTATGCACCTAATTATGTGGCGACATTAGCACGCATGTGAATATGTGGAATACCTACCTCCCAAAACACATCCCCTTCACGTATAAAACCCTGACGTAAATAAAAATTTTCCGCATGGATTTGCGCATTGAGTACCACTTCGTGCTGTCCCCGCTGACGAGCTGCCTCCATCAGACTGCGTAGTACATCGGAGCCGACACCACTGCCTCGCGCATATTTTCTCACTGCCATACGCCCAATATGGCCATCTGGCAACAATCTCCCGGTTGCTGTAGGTATGCCCTCTTGGTCATAGGCAACAGCATGAAGACAAAGAGCATCCATATCATCAAGCTCGATTTCTTCAGGAACCGACTGTTCCTGCACAAACACTTCATATCGGATACGCTGTGCATGCTCTTGCAACTCACTCCAGGGTCCAAGAATAATCCGGCATACCACTCGGTCTAACATGATTGCTACTCCCGTATTACCGCAAAATTTAATCCTGCCGTAGTTTATTGGCATTATCTGTCATCTGCGTACGTCGGATGTGTTTGAATGTTCCGGTAGCCTTCGCTACCAATCGCTCCGCATTCCATAATTCAGCCTCACAGAAACACATCGTGGTCGTACGATGGTATGCCTTGCCACGCGCAACAATCGTCTCCCCTGTTTTGCCAGCTGGTTGCAAAAAAGTGGTATTCATCCCGACTGTGACAAAAAATTTCTGATCTGATGCCAGGGTACTAGCGGCAATTCCCATGACAACATCCAGCAATGCCATGGAAATACCCCCTTGGACCACCTGCCAGCTATTCATGAATTCTGCGCGTAAAGGTAGCTCAATCGTCGCGCAGCCATCACCGAGTTGCACAATTGTCGCACCTAAGTGCTCCAGATAAGGATTGCCATTGGGAAATACTTCTATAATTGGTACGCTCATGATTGATTACATCTACTGTAGTGGTGCTGCAATACGAATGCCATAACTGCTCTTGGGCTACTCTTTGGTGGGGTACAAATCAAACTTCGTAATCCATGCATTGTCGTGCCTCTCTGACCGCTCCAATAAAAGGGACGATAGCGACATGGCCAGGATGCTGTTGATACGCATCAAGTGCCTGTCTAGAGTCAAATTCGGCATACAAGACCATATCATAACTAGCTTCCAGCCCTGGCTGTGCCTGTGCTACCTCAAACCGTTTGATGCCTGGTACCAGCGTAGCGCAACCCTCTAGTAACTCTTTCATCTTGCGTAGATTGGTAAGCTTGTCAGCTCCCTCTGCATGATCTTTCAGCTTCCACATAACGATATGTTTGAGCACGTGTCATTCTCCCAACAAAGCAAAACCATCATGATAAGCGAAGCTGGAAGACACTGCACTAATCTCCCCCAAGGAGTGAGAGAAATTGCCACTGTAGGCAATCAATTAATATCTAGATCATCCCAAGGCGATTCACCCGATCTTGGTATTCCTCCCCTGATGAAGGTATTGTTGAAATAAGATGTCGCTCTTGAAATAAGGCACAGGCACGGCACCGAATCGTGGGAAAGATGTCAGTTATAGGGCGACAGGGAGGCAAATGGACGAGAGTTTGTCGTAGTCATCGCGCCATCCTTGGGGAAATGCCTAGCCCGACAAAATCCCATCGGTGCACGAAGAAACATCACGGCCTAATTTGACATTGCCTAGGCAATGGAACCAGACGCCATATATGTATGTATGGATAATACAATCCATGTCACAGCCGATGCTGTAGAACCGATAGCACAGTCACGACAAAGAAAGTCAACGCGATACGCCCAACGACATCCAATGCAGCGAATTGCCGCGTTATGACACTGGAACAAAATGTCTAGTCTTGACCCAGTGTCACGCCTTGCTCTCCATTTCAGACAGGACTCGCCTGCACTCATGCCAGCGGATGAAATGCGTTCTAACTTCCTGCCAGAGATACTGGCAGTTGCGCGCGCTCCTCGACAACTAATTTGAATACATCTGCGCGCGCGTAATGACCAACCACATCGAAATCGAACTTGCCTCGTATGACATCGCCCATATCTAGTGTCGCCGTGAGAATAGTTTCACCCGAAAAGTCAGGGCCTGCCAGAATTTCTCCAAGCGGGCTAATAATGACGCTACCGCCGCGCATGAGAACATGCTGTGGGTCTTCCGAAATATGATTTTCCATAGAGGCAGGAAAATCAGCACCAGTCAGATATTGGCACGCGGATAAAACAAAACAACGTCCTTCCAGAGCGATATGCCGCATTGAGGATGCCCAACTATCGCGGTCGTCTGCTGTTGGTGCGCAATAGAGTGAGACTCCTTTGTGGAACATCGCCATACGCAGCAGCGGCATGTAGTTTTCCCAGCAAATGACAGCACCCATTTTGCCCCATGGAGTATCCACCGCAGTTAATGTGGAGCCATCGCCAAACCCCCAGCATAGACGTTCAGCTGCAGTCGGCATCAGTTTGCGGTGCTTGCCCAGCAGTGTGCCGTCCGGACCGAAGAAAATGACTGTGCAATAAAGAGTGCCGCCGGCACGCTCAATCACGCCAATGGTGACAAACAATTTTGCCTCGCGCGCAGCTTCGCCGATAGTCGCTGTCTCTACACCGGGCACATCAATCGCGCAGTTCCAGTAGGCTGTAAACTCGTCACGCCCTTCAGGCGTGCGTATGCCAATACAAATATCGAAATTGGCACCCTTCGGGTAACCGCCGATAAATGCCTCCGGGAATACCGCAATCTGCGCGCCCTTTTGAGCGCACTCGTGGATCAGTTTGACAGCCTTGGTGACAGTGGCGGCTGTATCTCCACCAACAGGTGCCGCCTGAACTACACTTGCAGTCATTTTGTTCATTTATTTCCCCCTGTTAAATTCCAAGATAGGTTCTACGAACATCATCATTGCTGGACAACTCCGAGGTTGTCCCACTTACCGCGACTCGCCCATTTTCCAGCACGTAGCCACGACTGACAATTTTCAGGGCACTAGAGACATTCTGCTCTACCAGCAATACGCTGATACCGCGACGGTTCACCTCTGATATCGCCGAGTGCACCTCTGCCACCATTAACGGTGCCAAACCATGACTAGG
>JAATGO010000413.1 GCA_015654605.1 Betaproteobacteria bacterium | reverse complement strand
CTGACAATGGTGCCATCGGCGGGTCTGGCTCTCATGAATTTCATGTGATTGCGGCTACGGGAGAGGATGCCTTGGTTTATTGTCCGACCTCGGATTACGCGGCCAACATGGAAGCCGCCGAAGCGATGCCAGCGAATACGAGCAGACCTGCAGCAAGTGTCGCATTGGCAAAGACAGCCACACCAGGGAAGTCTAAATGTGAGGCGGTGGCTGAGTTACTGGAATTGCCATTGACGCAGACGGTGAAGTCCATTGTTCTGACAGTAGAACAGGATAACCAGAAAGAAGTGTGGCTGTTGTTGCTGCGAGGAGATCACGCGCTTAATGAAATCAAGGCATCTAAAGTGCCTGGTCTGGCTGGCTATCGATTTGCCAATGAAGCGGAGATCGTCGAGTGGTTCGGGACGCCGCCCGGGTATCTGGGACCCATTGGCACCAAAAAGCCAGTTCATATCGTGGCGGACCGTACTGTGGCTAACATGAGTGATTTTGTCTGCGGGGCAAATGAAGTCGACTTTCATTATACCGGGGTCAATTGGGGGCGTGATTTACCAGAACCGGTGGTGGCTGATTTGCGCAATGTGGTGGAAGGCGATGCTTCCCCTGATGGTAAGGGAGTGTTGGCGATCCAGCGCGGGATCGAGGTTGGGCACGTGTTTCAGTTGGGAAGTACCTATTCGGCCTCCATGAAAGCGACTTATCTGGATGAAACGGGCAAACCACAATTGCTGCAAATGGGATGCTATGGCATTGGTATCACCCGTATTCTGGGTGCTGCAATAGAGCAGAATTTTGATGACAAAGGCATCATCTGGCCAATATCCTTGGCGCCATTTGAAGTCGTGCTATGTCCGATGGGGTATGACCGTAGCGAAGCTGTGAAAACCGAAATTGATAAATTGTATGCTCTGTTATCGTCTGCAGGGATTGATGTGATTCTGGATGACAGGGGAGAGCGTCCAGGAGCAATGTTTGCAGATTGGGAGCTCATTGGGGTACCACATCGTCTGGTTGTCGGAGAGCGAAGTCTGAAGGATGGTTTGGTGGAATACCAAGGACGCCGCGATAGTGCTGCCGCCACAGTAGCACTGTCTGAGGTGTTGGCATTTATTCAGGGGAAACTGGCAAGTTGATGTTGTCGGTTGGGTTTTTGCCGAGGTAACAGCAGATCCTGAAAACAAAAACACCCGCGCGATGCGGGTGTTTTTGTTTTGCAAACCAGGCTTGCAAAAACCGGAGAGACTTATTTCAGATGTGCGGAAATAAGCTTGGTCATTTCAAACATAGAGACCTGTTTTTTACCGCCAAACACAACTTTCAGCTTGTCGTCAGCATCAATATTGCGCTTGTTTTCAGGATTTTGCAGTTTGTGCTTCTTGATATATTCCCATACCTTTTTTGTCACTTCAGTACGAGGTAGTGGTTTGGCACCAACTATTTCTCCTAATGCGGCCGATGGTGTTAATGGCTTCATGAAAGCGGCATTGGGAGTGCGCTTTGCAGCAGGTTTTTTCGCAACAGCTTTTTTTACGGCAGGTTTAGCTGCTGGTTTTGCAGCTGCTTTTGGTGCGGCTTTGGCTTTCGGTGCAACTTTTGCTACAGGTTTTTTTGCTACGGGCTTCTTTACAGCAGCTGGTTTTTTTGCGGTGACCATCTGTAAGCCTCCTTGAGAAGGAATTGGTTAAGTGCGTCAAATTACGCAACGTTAATAGTGGTGTGCTTTTCCCCTTGACGCAAGTACTTTTTGCGTGTTTGTGGGGGAAAACATCACGCTATTCAACATTTCTTTCTTGGTTGAAAGAAACCGCTTAATACTGCGGGTTCCAAGGGCATGTTCCTGTAGTTAAAACGGTTCTGATGACAGGGGATAAAAAATAGGAATGTAGCAAAAAAGAGGGGGCAGAGGGGGAACTGCAAATAAGGACGAGATTTTTTCGTCCTTACGGTTTTATTTCGCTTATTTTGTTGTTATCTTTTATGCGATTCTCAGCGCATGCCAGGCATCATGCCTTTCATACTACGCATCATTTTCATCATGCCACCACTTTTTAATTTTTTCATCATGCCCTGCATTTGGTCAAATTGTGCAAGCATGCGGTTAACTTCTTGCACCTGGACGCCGGCACCTGTGGCAATGCGCCTTTTGCGAGTGGCTTTGATGAGTTCTGGTTTGGCTCGTTCATGGGGAGTCATCGAGTTGATGATGCCTTCCATACGGCGTATTTGTTTTTCTGCTTGATCCATATTGGCGCCACTCCCCGCTTGTTGAAATTGTGCGGGTAATTTGTCCAGCATACTGGAGAGTCCCCCCATTTTTTTCATCTGGGAGAGTTGCGCTTTAAAATCGTTCAGGTCAAATTTCCCTCCACCTTTGATTTTTTGCGCCAGATCTTGTGCGGCAGCAGCATCCAAGCCTTTTTTCGCCTCTTCCACCAAGGCTAGAATATCACCCATGCCCAGTATGCGATTGGCCATGCGGCTTGGATCAAATGCCTCCAGACCATCCAGTTTCTCTGCCACACCTGCAAATTTGATGGGTTTGCCGGTGATATAGCGTACCGATAATGCTGCCCCACCTCTTGAGTCACCGTCTAGTTTAGTGAGAATAATTCCAGTCAGTGGCAGGGCATCGCTAAATGCTTTTGCTGTATTGATGGCATCTTGGCCAAGCATGGCATCTACGACAAACAAAGTTTCTATGGGATGGACGCTGGCATGTAGTGCGCTGATCTCCGCCATCATTGCCTCATCAATTCCTAGGCGTCCAGCGGTGTCGATAATCAGGACATCATGAAAATGCTTCTTTGCATAATCGAGTGCGGCTAACGCGATGTCGACAGGTTTATCTGTGGGTAAGGACGGGAAAAAATCGGCACCAGCTTGTGCTGTCACTGTTTGCAATTGGCCAATTGCAGCAGGACGATAGACGTCAGCGGAGACGGTCAGGACTTTTTTCTTTTTATCTTCACGTAAATATTTGGCAAGTTTACCAACGGTGGTGGTTTTGCCCGCACCTTGCAGACCGGCCATGAGAATAATAGCTGGCGGTTGGGTGGCAAAATTGAGCTGGGTCGCTTCAGCACCGAGGTCAGCTCCCATGAGGCTGGCCAGTTCACGCTGCACGACACCGACCAGCGCCTGTCCCGGCGTCAGGGAGCCGATGACTTCTTCTCCCAGCGATTTTTCTTTTACCTTGGCGATGAATTCTCGCACAGCAGGTAGTGCAACGTCTGCTTCGAGCAACGCCAATCGTACTTCACGTAGCATATCGGCGGTATTGGCTTCCGTCAGGCGAGCCTCGCCGCGCATGGTTTTAACAACTTTGGCAAGGCGTTGGGTGAGATTATCTAGCATAGCGGTTCATTATCTTTACAGGTGGCAATGTCGCTGCGGCGACATCATAATCGCTTATTTTAACTGATCAGGAGATGCTTGCTTAGTCCTACTTGTTCTTCAGGCTCACTATGTATACAGTTAGTGTCGACAATAAAATACACGCGGACTGTGATGAGGAGGTCATTGAGGCGTAAATTTCATTGTAATAACCCTATAAGGGCAATAATCATGCACGTAGCAACTGCTTTGTGCTTATAACGATGGAGAAAAAAATGAAAAAAGGATCGATTGCGTTGTCTTTGTTAATTGCATGCGCTGTACTGACAGCAAATAGTTATGCAGAAGACGTGGTACGGTTAGGGAATCTGAAGTTTGCTCACTATGGCGCTATATCTTATATTAAAGAAATTGCACCAAAATGTGGCATCAAGGTAGAGGAGCATGTTTTCCCTAAAGGGCCTGATGTCATGCAAGCTATTTTGGCGGGAGAGTTGGATGCAGGGGCAACGGCTTCTGAGGCGGCTATTTCTGGTCGCGCTAATGGGGCGCCAATTTATGTAGTGGCGGGTTTTGCAAAAGGTGGAGCTCGCCTGGTTGCTGGCGTTAATTCAGGTATCAAGTCGGTGAAAGACCTCAAAGGGAAAAAGGTTGGTGTTACCCGCGGTGGTATTCATGAGGTCTTGCTGGATGCTGAGCTAGGGCAAAATGGGTTAACGGCAAAAGATGTGCAGATTGTTTATCTGGCATTTGCTGATTTGAATCAGGCATTGTTGGGTAAAAATATCGATGCCATGATGCAAAGTGAACCACAATCATCACAAGCAATTAACAAGGGTTTTGGCGTAGAGGTGATGAAGCCTTACGATACGCCGATCGGGGAACCTATTCGTACGATTGTCATGAGCGAAAAATTTTATAAAGAACATCGGGCGGTGGCTGAAAAATTCCTGAGTTGTTTTGTCCAGGCAACTAAGACATTCATTGACCATCCTGATGTTGCTGAGAAATATGTACGTGAAGTCATTTTCAAAAATCAGATTAGCGACACTGATTTCAAAGATGCCATTGGTAATTCGCCTTATTCTTACGATATTACGCCAGAACATATCCAAATCACGACAGATACTATGGTCAAGTATGGTACTGGGAAACTGGCAAAACCTCCTGTAGCCACAGAGTGGGTAAAGACAGATTTGCTTGAGGAGGCGAAAAAAAGCCTGAATATTAAGTAAGGAATGGACATGGCGAAACAAAAAGTCGGAGAAAGCCTGAGGGGGCTATGGGTACCTGTGATTGTGATTGCTATCTGGCAGATCGCATCAACACTGGGATGGATTAATCCGCTGGTTTTGCCATCGCCATGGGCGGTGGTACGGAAGTGGTTTGAGTATTTATCGCCTACTGCTGCTTACGATCCGGCCAAGGGGAGTTGGTTGGCCTGGTTATTTTCCGGGGAATTATTGGGAGATGCCGCCGGGAGTCTTTATCGCGTGGTTGTCGGGTTTGTGGTGGGCGCGGGGTTGGCTCTCCCTTTAGGGTTGCTGATGGGGACAAGTCAACGCATCTACAGCCTGATGAATCTGACAGTGCAGGTCATCCGTCCAATTCCCCCGATTGCTTATATTCCTTTAGCTATTTTGTGGTTTGGATTGGGGAATCCTCCTGCTGTATTTCTGATCGCGTTGGGTGCGTTTTTTCCTGTGCTGATGAATACGATTGCGGGAGTACGGCAGGTTGATAGCATTTATGTTCGTGCGGCTCTGAATCTAGGAGCAAATCAACGCACCTTATTTATGCGAGTGATGTTGCCAGCAGCTGTGCCTTATATTCTATCGGGCGTGCGTATTGGTATTGGCACCGCATTTATTGTTGTGATTGTGGCAGAAATGATTGCTGTCAGTAATGGACTGGGCTTTCGCATCATGGAGGCACGTGAATATTTTTGGTCAGATAAAATTATTGCCGGCATGATTACCATTGGCTTGCTTGGTCTGGCAATTGATGTCGGGGTGAGCCGTTTGAATAACTATATGTTGCGTTGGCATCGTGGATTGGAGAACTGAAATGAATACAACGACATCGCAAATTGTTATTTCAGATGTAAATAAAGTGTTTCTCAGTGATGACAAGGAAGTTATTGCGCTAAAGGATATCAATTTAACGATTTCTGACGGTGAATTGGTTTGTCTGTTAGGGCCTTCCGGTTGCGGGAAATCTACTTTGCTTAACGCGATTGCTGGTTTTGTTTTGCCGTCCTCAGGATCGATCACAGTGCATGGGCAGCAAGTGGCGGCACCAGGACCAGATCGTGGCATGGTGTTTCAAGAGTACGCTTTATTTCCATGGATGACGGTGGAACAGAACATCGCGTTTGGTCAGGAAATTAAGGGGATATCGAAAGGGGACATTCGTAAGCGCACATCGCAATTATTGGAAACATTGGGGTTAAGTGATTTTCGTGCGCGTTTTCCGAAAGATTTGTCTGGTGGCATGCGCCAGAGGGTTGCCATTGCACGGGTATTAGCGTTGGATTCCCCGATCATGCTCATGGATGAGCCGTTTGGAGCGTTAGATGCATTAACACGGCGTAATTTACAGGATGAATTATTACGCATCTGGGGCGAGTTCAAAAAAACCATCGTGTTTGTAACGCACAGTATCGAAGAAGCAATTTATTTGGCAGATCGTATTGTCGTGATGACGTATCGTCCAGGGACAGTCAAGCGTGATATTCAGGTGACACTACCTCGCCTGCGTGACCCGGCAGACGCTGAGTTCAATGCATTGAAACGCGAACTGGGTCAATTGGTTATGGAGGAGCAGCAACGCCATCATCATGATGAAATGCGGGTAGCTGCAGTGGACTAGCTGTTCGTTAGTATGCTAATGACAAGGCTTGGCGGGTATGCCATGCAGGTAGCGTGACATGCCCCTTATTATCGATAAATGCCGGGAAAGTAGTTCTTTTTAGACATGTCGCTACACAATTTATGGCAGTAGTTGTGTTATTGACAGGGTTATATATTGATGGAAACTTGCTAAGTTGTGCTTGTCAGTGATCAGTGCGGGCAGTGGATGGTGTAAACTTAGCCGATGCAAACATATTTTTTCATTTTTGCCGCATTATGTTATCTGGGCTGCGCTGTTGCGCCGTCAGAGCGACGCTGGCTATTATCGGCAGGAACCGCATTAGGCTGGATTTTGCATGGCGCGGCGTTATGGACAGATATATTTGTCCACGATGCTTTGCGAGTGGGGTTCGCCGTCGTGTTGTCGGCAACTTTGTGGATATCAGTGGCAGCGTATTGGCTGGGGAACCGAAATTTCATACTCGATAGTATGCGAGTGTTGGTATTGCCAGTGGCAGCAGTTGCCGTAATGTTGCCTATGGCATTTCCTGGAAATTTGGTGACGTTGGCAGGCAAATCAGATTGGTTCTTGGTGCATATTGCCATTTCTATTATGGCTTACAGCACGTTGACTATCGCTGCTTTTCATGCCGTTCTGATGGTATTGCAGGAGTCCCGGTTGCATACACGCCCAAGGATTTTAGGTTCTACCTGGTTCGCTTTGGCGTTGGATCGTTTACCTGCGCTACTGACGATGGAAAAATTATTGTTTCGTTTAATCGGATTTGGATTTGGTTTGCTGACATTAACCGTATTGTCGGGAGTGGTATTTTCTGAGCAGTTGTTTGGAACCCCTATGAAATGGGACCACAAAACGATTTTTACTTTACTGTCTTGGGTATTATTTGGGTTGCTGTTAGCAGGGCGCCGTTGGCAAGGGTGGCGCGGGCGTACAGCGTTAAGTTTTACGCTGGCGGGTTTTGCTATTTTGTTGATGGCGTATGTTGGTAGCCGCTTTGTATTAGAAGTGGTTTTGCATCGGGTGTTTGTATGAAATATCTTATTTGGGGCATTATCCTCATTGCCGTAGTTGTGTGGCTGGGGCGTGTAAAAAAAAGAGTGCTGGATCAGGTCAATGCTGCAGCAGCTGCGCGGCATCCAGGGCAATCAGCGCCATTGGCACAAGTTGAACATATGGTGCAATGCGCATATTGCGGGATTCATTTTCCTGCATCTGAAGCAGTGATGCAGGAGTCTGGCGCCATTTTTTGTAGTGTTGAACATTTACAGATGGCGTCTTCTTCCTGATATGAGCAGATGATATCGCCATGACTGGAATTGAGATGCACATTGACGAAGAAGGGTGGTGCTCGGCTGCCCGACGAGTTGACTCTCCAAATTGTAACGTTCGTCCACTTGGCAGTATTCCTGAATTGCTGGTGATTCATAACATCAGTTTGCCGCCTGGGGAATTTGGAGGGCACTGGATTGAAGATTTGTTTTGTAACCAGTTGGATTATGATGCGCATCCCTATTTTGAGCAGTTGCGTCCCTTGCGGGTATCTGCCCATTTTTTAGTCACGAGAGAGGGTGGGGTGGTACAGTTTGTTTCTGCCAATGACCGTGCCTGGCATGCTGGAGCTTCTTCTTTTCAGGGGCGAGAACAGTGCAATGATTTTTCGATTGGAATTGAGTTGGAAGGGACTGACGACACACCATTTTCAGAAGGGCAATACCAAACACTGGCAATGTTGAGTGTCGCTTTGTGGCGACGTTATCAAATATTAAATGTGACTGGGCATGAGCATATCGCCCCAGGAAGAAAAACTGACCCGGGGCCATGCTTTGATTGGAATTATTACTCGAAGCTTGCCATTGCACAACACGCGCCATTGCGCATCTGTCTGGACCCCAGCAAAAGTCAAGGCAGATAATATGAAAAATAAACAAAAATAAACAAAAATAGCGGTTGCATCATCGCCTTTCCGCCCCTAGAATTAGTATCAATTAGTTTTAATTAACTAGATGTAGTGTTTGTTGATTTGTCTGCTTGGCGCCTGTTATAGGGGTTGGGGCGAAAGGCAGAGCGCTATTTTTTCGCGTTTTCGTTTTTCATTCTCGTTGGCAGATTTCATATCTGCATTGCAAATGTAGCCATTCATCATGGCGTAAAGTATATTGCGCATCCGACATTTCTTAGGGCGGATGTTTTCTGGACGTTGACAGCATTGCTGTCTGATATTCATCTTTTAGGGAGGCTCAGTGCACTCGATACAAGATATTTCTACTAAATCTGAATCCGATTCCGGTATTTTTCCAGAAGCAGGGTCATTGTTGGAAAAACAGACTTATGTAACTTCACAGCCTACCTCCGGGCTGAATGAATATAGAGTCATCCGGCGTAATGGTGCTGTGGTTGGTTTTGAGCCATCCAAGATTTCGATTGCTGTGACGAAAGCATTTCTCGCTGTGAATGGTGGGCAAGGAGCGGCTTCAGCGAGAGTGCGTGAAATGGTCGAGCAGTTAACTTCCAATGTTGTTTCTGCGTTGGTGCGTCGCCAGCCTGCAGGCGGTACTTTTCATATTGAAGATGTCCAGGATCAAGTTGAACTGGCATTGATGCGCTCAGGCGAGCATGACGTGGCACGTGCCTATGTGCTCTATCGTGCCAAGCGTATGGAAGAACGTGTCCAGCAAGGGCAAGCTAAGACAGATAAGGCTGCTCCACAGTTGCATGTGGTGGAAAATGGGCAGAGTCGTCCGCTGGATCTGGGAGAAGTGCGTACGTTGATCACTGCGGCTTGCGTCGGGCTGGATTCGCATGTGAATGCTGAGGCTATTCTGACAGAGACGCTCAAGAATTTGTACGATGGCGTGCCGGTTGAAGAACTGCATAAATCAGCCATTCTGGCTGCTCGGGCATTAATGGAGAAAGACCCAGCGTATAGCCTGGTTACAGCCCGTTTATTGATGCATACCATTCGTAAGGAAGTATTTGGCAAAGAAGTTGCGCAGGCAGATGCGGCAACCGAGTATTTGGAATATTTTCCTAAATACATCAAAAAAGGGATCGAGGCTGAGCTGCTTGATTCTAAGCTAGCGCAGTTTGATTTGGCACAGCTCGCTAATGCGCTCAAGCCTGAGCGTGATTTGCAATTCGGATATCTGGGATTGCAGACTTTGTATGATCGTTATTTCTTACACATTCACGGCACTCGTATTGAAATGCCTCAGGCATTTTACATGCGAGTTGCT
>JAATGO010000440.1 GCA_015654605.1 Betaproteobacteria bacterium | reverse complement strand
CGTTTACGGTGTCCTTGGCATTTGATAAGCACTTCGTCACACCTAGCACAGTGTTTCAGACTTCTCCTGGAAAGTTGACGATTGGCACAGCTACCATCGGTGATTCACATGCACATGGTTTACTGACGGTAGCACAAATTATTCAGAAATCTTCCAATATTGGAAGTGCCAAAATTGCTTTGGAAATGCCAGCTCAAGACATGTGGGAAATGTTTACTGATGTCGGGTTTGGGCAGGCTCCCAAATTTGGTTTTCCTGGAGCAGTAGCTGGTCGAGTGAGGCCTTATAAATCCTGGAGACCTATCGAACAGGCGACAATGAGTTATGGGCACGGAATCTCAGTATCTTTGATTCAACTGGCGCATGCTTATTTGATTTTTGCACGTAACGGGGACATCGTCCCATTGTCGTTTCAGAAGATGAATGACTTGCCGATTGGTCATCGGGTCATTTCCGAAAATACAGCAGCAGAGATGCGTCGCATGCTTGAAAGTGTTGTGGCGCCGGGTGGCACGGCGCCACAGGCGCAGGTGCCAGGGTATCGCGTAGGCGGCAAGACAGGAACAGCATATAAAATCGTTGATGGAAAATACGTCAAAAAATATGTTGCATCGTTTGCTGGTATTGCGCCGATGTCAAATCCACGCATCGTGGTGGCCGTCATGATTGATGAGCCTAACAATGGCCGTCATTTTGGGGGGCCAGTAGCGGGGCCGGTGTTTGCGAATGTGACAGCGAATGCTTTGCGTGCACTCAATGTTGCGCCTGATTCCAATGTGACCGATATCGTCATTCCCAAAGAATCATCAGGGGAGGAGATGTGATGGCCGCTGCCAAACTCCCCGTGCAGGATATGCTGACCTGGCTGCAGGATACTGTGCATGACAAAGCAGACTTGCGATCTGACTCACGCAGCATCTGTGCCGGAGATATCTTTTTTGCATATCCTGGTGATAGTACAGATGGTCGACGTTACATTACCGATGCCATAGTGCGAGGCGCTGGTGCTGTCATCTATGAAGCTAACGGCTATGCATGGAATGAGCAGCAAGCGGTGCCTCACCTGAGCGTGGCAGACTTGAAGCAGTGGGCAGGATATGTCGCGAATGCCTATTATCGTTCTCCAGATCGAGATATGTATACGGTGGCGGTGACTGGTACTAATGGTAAAACTTCCTGTGCCTACTGGTTGGGAAGTGCCTTGTCGCGTTTGCCATTAACAGACATAGTTGCAGACAATCCAGTGGTAGCAGTGATGGGGACTCTTGGTATTGGGGTGTTTCGAGATGGTGCTGCGCATAAGTTTGATGTCACCGGGTATACCACGCCAGATGCAGTGTTACTACAACGCAGATTGTCCGAATTACAGGCAGATGGCGTATCCATACTAGCATTTGAGGCTTCTTCCATTGGTCTAGATCAGGGACGCTTGAACGGTTTGCACATTGATACTGCTTTGCTGACCAATTTCACACGTGATCATCTTGATTACCATGGGGATATGCAAACGTATGAAGCTGCCAAGCTTCGTTTATTTGATTGGCCCGGATTGCACCATGCCGTTATCAATCTTGATGATGGCATGGGACAACGCCTCATCCCTTATTTACAGAAGCGTGGCACGGACATGATCGGTTATTCCCTGACCGATATTGATGGTGGAGAGATTCCCGTACTGCGTGCTTCCGGAATACGCAGTCATCATACTGGAACCAGCTTTCATCTGGCATCCCCATTTGGAACCGCGCAAGTTAAGACTCAATTGGTCGGGCAATTTAATGTTGGCAATGTATTGGGCGTGCTGGGTGTACTGTTAGCCAGAGGAGTTGCTTGGGAGCGCGCATTTGCGATCATTGCCGATCTGACGCCAGTGCCAGGAAGGATGCAGCAGTTTGGTGGTCATGATGCGCCATTGATTGTGATTGATTATGCGCATACACCAGATGCACTGGAGAAAGCTCTGGGGGCATTGCGTCAGGTTGCACAGCAGCGTGGCGGCGCTTTATGGTGCGTCTTTGGATGTGGTGGCGACCGCGATCAGGGGAAGCGGCCTGAGATGGGGCGTATGGCTGAGCAGGCAGATCATATGGTATTGACCAATGATAATCCGCGCAGTGAAGATCCACAGTCCATTATTACTCATATCCAAAGTGGAATCAGCAAAATGACTCCCGAAGTCATAGAAGATCGCGCGACAGC
Organism: Betaproteobacteria bacterium; assembly: GCA_015654605.1. Next base: position 2,094 of record JAATGO010000440.1, on the reverse strand, counting down.
AATCCTCTGGGCAGTACGTCACGCTGAGCGCGAGGACGTCATTTTATTGGCTGGTAAAGGTGAGGAAACTTATCAGGAAATCGCTGGTAGAAAACTGCCTTTCCGCGATGCTGATAATGTCGCGCTAGCATTGGCAGCGCGTGCAACGATGGCGGGAGGATCATGATGCCTCTGATGCATGCCACGATTGCTCAATTACGTAACATACTCGGGTTGGTGACGGCCGCTGGCGCTGATGACATGGTGGAGGTGCATGGCATTACAACAGATAGTCGCGCGGTTGTTGCTGGTAATCTGTTCGTGGCATTGCGAGGTGAGCATTTTGACGCACATGATTTTGTGGCAGCCACGGCAGCACAAGGTGCTGCTGCCGTGATCGTCGAGCGACCATTGACGGAATTGGCAACGGAGCTTGCCATTCCCATGCTGGTCGTGCCGAATACCAGGATAGCATTGGGGACGATTGCCCGTTATTGGCGGCAACAATTTGTGTTGCCATTGATTGGCGTGACTGGTAGTAATGGTAAAACGACCGTCAAGGAAATGATAGCCGCGATCTTGTCTGCCGCATATGGCGCAAAGGCTTATCTGGCAACACAAGGCAATTTTAATAATGAGATCGGCGTGCCGTTGACATTATTTCGGTTACAAGCGGAACATCATTGTGCCGTGATTGAGCTTGGTATGAATCATCCCGGAGAAATTGCCGTGTTGGCAGACATTGCTCAACCGACAGTAGGGTTGGTCAATAATGCGCAACGTGAACACCAAGAATTCATGGCAACGGTAGAGGCTGTTGCCCGCGAAAATGGCGCCGTGATTAGTGCATTGCCGGCAGACGGTGTTGCTGTATTCCCTGCTGATGATGCTTATAGCCAATTGTGGCGTGACTTGGCAGGTCAGCGTCCGGTTATTCGCTTTGGTTTTTCAGAGAATGCCGAGATTAGTGCCAGTTATCAGGAAGAGGATTTTGGAAATCTCCTGCATATCGTTGCGCGTCATGCAGGGCAGACACAGCGGTTTGCCATTCGTCTGGCAGCAGCAGGTCAACACAATGTACGGAATGCATTGGCAGCGATTGCATGTGCGTATGCAGTTGGTATCAAGACAGACGCTATTGTCAGTGGGTTAGAGGCGTTTATGCCGGTCAATGGTCGTTTGCAACGCAAGACAGCGGTCAATGGCGCCTTGGTCATTGATGATACCTATAATGCCAATCCAGATTCTGTCAGAGCAGCCATTGATGTGCTTGCACATGCTGCGCAGCCTCGTATTCTGGTGCTCGGCGACATGGGAGAGGTTGGCAGCAATGGACGTTTGTTTCATGAAGAAATTGGTGCTTATGCGCAGCAGCATGGCATAACGCATTTTCTTGGGCTTGGTGACAGCATGCAATACGCAGTGCAGGCTTTTAACGCTGCCACGCCATCAGAGACATTGGGAGCAACATCGGCGCAACACTTTGGAGATGTCGATGCGCTTAATGCAGCACTGGCAGCGATCATGACGCCCACTACAACGGTCTTGGTAAAAGGGTCGCGCTTCATGAAAATGGAACGTATTGTGCAGCACCTTATTGGGGCGCTCACACAACATCAAAAGGAGGCGCATTAATATGCTGCTTTGGTTGGCACAGAATTTCCAGCAAGATTTCAGCTTCTTGCGTGTTTTCGGATTCATTACCTTCCGGGCAGTGTTTGCGACGATGACGGCATTGTTGATTGGATTGGTAGCAGGCCCTATCGTCATTCGTATGCTGACGCGCCTCAAGGTTGGGCAGGCGGTGCGTACCAACGGCCCACAAACACATCTGATCAAATCAGGAACACCTACTATGGGAGGTGTGCTCATTCTGATCGGTATTGCCATATCAACCTTATTGTGGGGGGATCTGAGTAATCGGTTTGTCTGGATCGTCTTGATCGTGACGCTTGGGTTTGGCACGATTGGCTGGATCGATGATTATCGCAAAGTCGTATACAAAGATCCGAACGGTATGCGCTCGAGGGATAAATTTCTGTGGCAGTCATTGATTGGTCTCATTGCCGCTTTTTATCTCGCCTTTTCCGTATCGGAAGTGACCAATGCAAAAGT
>JAATGO010000435.1 GCA_015654605.1 Betaproteobacteria bacterium | reverse complement strand
TTGCAGGTACTGAGCGTAATCGGTTATATCGGCGTGTTGATGATGGCAGTTCAAAAACACATGCCAAGCTTGAAGTGTCGGATGAAATTGATGTCTCTGCGGGTACTGGGATTACCATGATGCCAGATGATATTCACAGTATTCATGGCGGTGATCATGGCATTTGCCGTCAGTTTCATATGTATGGACAGCCATTGGAGTTTCTTGTTAATCGTGTTGGTTATGACCTGACAACAGGAGAAATAAAAAATTATAACGCTAATTTTATGAGCAAGACTGTAGCGAAAAAATAACTTTCAATTCGGTATTCAAACCGATCCAACGAAGCAATTGCTGGGGAAATCGTAGTGAAAAATAGCCATGTAAATAAAGTTATCGCCATTGATGCAGGAGCATTGGCGCACATTATCTCAAATAAAACTGAATATGCATTGATTGATATTAGAGAAGCAGGATTGTATGGAGAAGAACATATCCTAGCTGCAGTATCGATTCCTTACAGTAAAATGGAATTGCTTATACCAGCACGCATACCCAATCGCAATACGAAAATTGTTCTGGTTGGTCCAGATGATGATACATCCAGACAAGCGGCACGTCATCTGATGACGATGGGATATAAAAATATTGCAGTATTGGCGGGTGGCATGGATGCTTGGGTAAAGTCTGGGCGCAAATCATTTGCTGGCGTCAATGTCATTACAAAAGGTTTTGCCGAGACGGTGGAACATACCATGGGGACACCGCATATCACACCAGAAGCATTGGCAACGATGCAAACCAATGGCGAGCCAGTCATTATCCTTGATGGTCGTACCTACGCTGAGCATGAACACATGTCCATTCCTGGATCTATTTCGGTTCCTAATGGTGAATTGATCTATCGGTTTCATGATCTGGTGCCGGATGAAACGATACCGGTTGTCATCCATTGTGCGGGACGTACTCGATCGCTCATTGGAGCACAAACCTTGATTAATGCTGGTGTTGCGAATCCAGTTTCTGCACTCAAGGATGGTACTATGGGATGGAGGATGGCTGGCTATACCTTCACTGTTGGCGATAAGAAGCGTTTCTCAGAAGTGTCGGAAGCTGGTTTACGCTGGAGTCAGGAACGTGTGGCTCAGATGCAGCGACGCTATGGTATCGTACGAGTGAGTTTCAGCGAGCTGGAATCACTGATGAAGGATCCGTTGAGAACCTGTTATCTGCTTGATGTTCGGACTTTGGAAGAATATCAGGCAGGCCATATCTCAGGTGCAGTACATGCCCATGGCGGACAACTTGTACATGCGCTTGATGAGTGGTGCGCTGTACGCAATGCGCTGATTATCCTGGTAGATGAGGGGAATCTCGTCCGTGCAACAACCTCGGCACATTGGCTGATGCAACAAGGCTGGGATACCCGTATTCTTGATATGAGCGATGGGGCACCATCAATGGTAGAAGGTTTGTCGAAGACAGAGATTCCTGCATTCATAATGGATTCCATTACGTGGGTGGATGTCTCAACACTGGCGGCATCGATTGGTAACGACAACTTGGTCATCATTGATGTCGGTTCCAGTGCGCTCTTTCAGGAGCGCCGTATTCCCACATCCCGTTGGTGCTCACGAGTGACATTGCGTGAGACGCTATCGCATATTCATCCAAGCCATAATTTGATATTTGTCGGCCAAGATGGGCAGGATGCTGCACTTGCTGCGTTTGATTGTACTGTTGATTTCGGTATGCCTTGTGCTGTACTCAGGGGAGGAATCACTGCATGGCTGGAAAGTAACATGCCGGTTGATACAACTACATTAGCGATTCCATCGAGTGAACGTATTGATTTTTTATACTGGAATCATGATCGCCATCTTGGCAATGATGATGCTGCCAATGCTTATCTTGCATGGGAACACAGCCTACTATCAGAAGTGAGTGCAGATGATGCTTGTGACTTTTCCATCAAATGAATCAAGAGGAAATGAAAATGTCTACTGAGAACCAAGCGACTAGAGAACCTGCAGATGACACATTGATGGCACATACCCGGTATGATCCGGCAAGTCACAATGGTGCTGTCAACCCACCGGTGTATCATGCATCGACTATTCTATTTCCGACACTTGCGGCGCTGCGTGCCCGAGGAACTGCGAAGGTGCGTTATGGACGGCGTGGTACACCTACTGCTCACACTTTTCAGGATGCCATATGTGACCTAGAGCATGCGGAACGCGTTTTTCTTGCGCCATCAGGGCTTTCTGCCATCGCAGTGACATTGATGGCGTTTGCCAAACCTGGAGCACATTTTCTGATCGCAGATACTTGTTATGCGCCTGTACGCAAATTTGCAGCCTCAATATTGTCAGAATTAAATGTGCGAGTCAGTTTTTTTAAGCCGGACATAGGGAGAGATATCGCCACATTGATTGAGCCAGAAACCGCATTGATTTGGATGGAGTCCCCTGGGTCGCAAACATTCGAAGTACAAGATGTGCCAGCGATTGTTGCCGTTGCTCGCCAGGTAGGGATTGCGACAGCAATTGACAATACCTGGAGCGGTGGTTATTTCTTCAAACCTCTGGATTTTGGGGTAGATATTTCGATTCAGGCTGCCACTAAGTATATTGGAGGGCATTCAGATCTTATGCTGGGAACTATTGCCGTCAAGACTCCTGATATTGTGACGCGTGTTGCAGAATACGTTGAGCGATTTGGTATTTGTGCTGGGCCTGACGATATCGCCATGGCTATGCGCGGGTTGCGCACGCTTGGTGTGCGGATGCGACAACATTATCAAAGCGGTCTAGCGATGGCCAAATGGCTAGCGCAACATGATGCAGTACGTCAAGTATTGCATCCAGCTCTGGAAGGTACAATGGGGCATGCATATTGGCAACGAGATTTTACAGGAGCTTCTGGATTATTTGCTTTTACAGTTGCGCCCCATGCCGAGACACAGCTGGCCGCCATGCTCGATAACCTGAAATATTATGGTATGGGAGCTAGCTGGGGTGGTTTTGAAAGTTTATTGATTCCTATCGATCCCTTCTCATCGAGAAATGCTCATGGTCGAACAAATGACGATCAATATTTCCGCATTCATGTCGGATTAGAAGATGTTGAGGATCTTCAAGAAGATATGGCTGCAGGTTTAGCGCGCTTGGTGAGTATCTGATTAATTGATCAAATATTTGCCGTTGGTTAATTTTCCGAAAATGAACCAACGATAGCATGTAACGATAGACTCGATCAGGTGATGGAATTAATTATGCTATTGTGTGAATCCGATGAGTTACTCATCGTACTCCATCGTGCTTACCAGTTAGTAGATCAATTCATCAATCCATAAGCGAATTTGACATGACAATTCATTTGTACGCATTTGATACTCCAAATGGGCGCAAGATATCTATCGCGCTAGAAGAAATGGCACTGCCTTATCAGGTACATATCGTTGATATTACCAAAGGAGAGCAGTATGCAGCAGACTTCCTTGCCATTAGTCCCAACAATAAGATCCCCGCCATTATTGACGACGATGGTCCTGGCGGTAAGTCTTTATCCATCTTCGAATCTGGTGCAATTCTGGTGTATCTGGGTGAAAAGTCAGGTTTATTCTGGCCGACGGCTTTGGATCAGCGAATGCATGTGCTGCAATGGCTTATGTTTCAGGTTGGTGGATTTGGCCCAATCCCTGGACAGGTACATCATTTTATCGGCTTGCCGGAAGGAGTTGACCGTGCTTATGGCCTACAACGGTTTCAAACGGAAACCAAACGTTTGTATACCGTGATGGAGCATCATTTGGTGGACTCTGTTTATTTCGCAGGAGAGAACGTGTCGATCGCCGATTTTGCCATTTATGGATGGGCTTGGCGACACGAGCGACATGGTGTTGATTTACAAGACTATCCATCAGTAAAAGACTGGTATGAACGCATGTCACGTCGTCCTGGTGTCATGCGTGGTATGCAGGTGCCACTACGATGAGTGATGCTGACTTCGATCTGTTCGTCATTGGTGCCGGGAGCGGTGGGGTACGTGCAGCACGTATGGCCGCTCAACGTGGGGCACGGGTTGCTATCGCTGAAGCTAGTGCACTGGGAGGTACTTGTGTCAATCTGGGGTGTATTCCCAAGAAGCTATACAGTTATGCGGCACATTATGCAGAAGCTTTCGAAGAAGCACGGGGATTCGGCTGGGGAATTGGTAGCAGTCATTTTGACTGGCTGAAGCTTAAACACAATCGTGCCATCGAAATTACGCGGCTCAACGGAGTTTATCAACAATTGCTAGAACAATCTGGTGTTCGCATCATGTTGGGCAAGGCAAAGCTGACAGCGCCACATGCCGTTGCTATTAATGGAGAAGTCTTTAGTGCACGATATATTCTGATTGCGACAGGAGCTCGTTCTAACTTGGTGCCCGTACCTGGGCATGAACACATGATTAGCTCAGATCAAATGTTTGATCTTGAGCCTTTCCCACAACGATTGCTGGTGATAGGTGGAGGCTACATTGCGAGCGAATTCGCTTCGATTTTTAACGGATTAGGTGCCAAGGTTATTCAAGCATATCGGGGAGAACAGATTCTTCGTGGTTTTGATGACGATATTCGATATTTTGTCTCTACAGAAATGTGTAAGACTGGTTTGGATCTGCGTGTAAAGACAGAAGTTGCGAGCATTGATAAAACCGATGCGGGACTGAATGTCAGATTCAAGGATGGTACCGTTTGTGTTGTCGATACCATTCTTTCAGCAACGGGTCGTATTCCTAATATACAAGGACTGGGATTGGAAGAGGTCGGGGTGCAATGTGATGCGAATGGCGCTATCACGGTTGACACACAATATCGGACATCGGTGCCGTCAGTATTTGCTATTGGGGATGTTATCGGGAGAATTCAGTTGACGCCGGTGGCCTTGGCAGAGGCAATGACACTGGTAGATCAACTGTTTGGAGATGGTACCAAGAAGATGGATTATGCTCTCGTGCCGACGGCGGTCTTTACACATCCCAATGTTGCTGCGGTTGGGATGAGCGAAGAACAAGCGCGCGCAACCTATGAGCACATCAGCGTTTTCATGAGTGATTTCAAACCATTACGCCATACGCTAAGTGGTAGTAGTGAAAGAGTACTCATGAAGCTTATTGTTGAAGAGCAGAGTGATCGTGTTGTTGGGCTGCATATGGTGGGGCCGGATTCGGGTGAAATCGTGCAAGGATTCGCCGTGGCAATGATGGCTGGTGCAACGAAGGCTGTTTTTGATCGTACGATTGGTATCCATCCGACTTTGGCAGAGGAATTTGTCACGATGCGAACACCCGTCACCAAGCGATGAGAAGGCATTTCCTACAAATGGGATTGATCAGTTCGGAGCCATAGCCAACGGCGAAACCTTCCTGGGGGCGCCTCAGAATTCGGAAAATAAAGCACGTTAAGCCGTTTGCCCCGGTCGCAATGGCCCTAAACTTGCCCCCGCCAATCTTTGCAGTACTGCGCCAGAGGTAATCGCCGGTCAGGTTGATGTGCT
>JAATGO010000174.1 GCA_015654605.1 Betaproteobacteria bacterium | reverse complement strand
GCAGCATTGGTGAGGTGTTAATACAGACGCGTTATCCGCAGCATCCTTTATTTCGCGCTGTGGTCGAGCACGATTATGATGGTTTCGCTGGTAATTTACTTGAAGAGCGGCAGCAGGCAGCATTGCCTCCATTTTTGTATCAAGCGTTATTACGCGCCGAAGCGCCAGAGCTGAGCATGGCTTTGTCCTTCTTGCAAGATGCAGTGACTTGTTTGGTGCAAGAGGGGATCATCATGAATGACCCCATTCCTATGACGATGGTTCGAGTAGCCAATGTTGAACGTGCGCAGTTATTGGTCGAATGCGTTTCCCGCCCGGCGTTGCAGAGCTATTTACGGCAGTGGATAGAGATATTGCGAAAAATCAAGACGCGTGTGAAATGGTCTTTGGAAGTCGATCCGGTTGATATTTGATGCATGAAAGGCAAGATGGAGGTCTAAGGTATTTCTGCGGTATTTATCTATATCGGCTTGGTAGCATATAAACTAGAACATATTTCATCCCTATTTATGAAATGAGTTTTAGCATGATTGTTTGTACAAGCCGGTATAATCGGAACATTTTAATGTCGCGAAGCGCTTTCCCCGATTCGCTTTATTGTTTGGTTATTCTATGCTTGCTTCACAAAAACAAGGTATTGCAACATTATTCGAAACTGCGTTGGCGCCATTGATTGCTGGCAGCAGTGTGGAACCGATTGTGACGTTGGAGCGTCCGCGTGACCCTGCACACGGTGATATTGCTTGTAATGTAGCCATGCAATTGGCCAAAGCCTTGAAGCAGAATCCACGAGAATTGGCACAGAAACTGGTGGCCGCTATTCTTGCCGATCCTGCGCATGTTGATTTGGTTGCAGGTGCCGATGTAGCAGGTCCTGGCTTTATCAATTTACGTCTTGCTGAATCTGCCAAGCAGGCAGTCATTAAGGAGGTGTTTGCAGAAGGGGAACACTATGGCAAGAGCCAAGTCGGCGCTGGTCAAAAGGTATTGGTAGAGTTTGTTTCTGCTAATCCAACAGGGCCTTTGCATGTTGGTCATGGTCGCCAAGGAGCGTTGGGGGATTCTTTGTCAGCACTCTTGGAAACACAAGGTTACGCGGTAACACGGGAGTTGTATTATAACGATGCTGGTGTGCAGATTGCCACGCTGGCCAATTCTGTACAGGCACGCGCCAAGGGAAGTAAACCAGGGGATGCTAACTGGCCTGAGTCTGCTTATAACGGAGATTATATTGCCGATATAGCACGTGATTTTTGCGCTGGGAAAACGGTGAAGGCCAGTGATGGCGCTCCCGTGACTGCCAGTGCCAACACAGATGATCTGGAGTCAATCCGACAGTTTGCTGTGGCGTATTTGCGGCGTGAGCAAGATCTCGATCTGCAAGCATTTGGCGTGAAATTCGATCACTATTTTCTTGAGTCATCACTGTATAGCGATGGCAAAGTGACAGAGACGGTCGATGCATTGATTCGTGCCGGAAAGACGTATGAGAAGGATGGTGCATTGTGGCTGCGCACAACCGATTACGGCGATGACAAAGACCGCGTCATGAAAAAAAGTGATGGGACTTATACCTACTTTGTTCCTGATGTCGCTTATCACATCAATAAATGGCAACGAGGGTATGGCAAAGTCATCAACGTGCAGGGAAGTGATCACCATGGTACTGTTGCCCGTGTACGAGCCGGTCTTCAGGCCATTCAGATAGGGATACCAAAAGATTACCCTGACTATGTATTGCATAAGATGGTGACTGTCATGAAAAATGGCGAAGAAGTCAAAATCTCTAAGCGAGCAGGCTCTTATGTTACTTTGCGTGACTTGATTGAATGGTCGAATGGCAGCGATGTTGTCGAGGGGGATCGCACCACTGATTCTCATGATTTGACGCGGGGGCGCGATGCAGTACGGTTTTTCTTGATCTCCCGTAAGGCAGATACAGAGTTTGTGTTTGATGTGGATGTGGCGTTGGCACGTTCAGATGAAAATCCCGTTTACTATGTACAGTATGCCTATGCCCGGATATGTTCCGTATTGAGTCAATGGGGCGGAACTGAAGCGGAATTGGCAAAAATACAGAATTTGACGCCATTGACGACAGCGCGTGAATTCAGCTTATTGGCCAAGCTGGAAGAATATCCGGAAATGTTGGCATATGCAGCACAGGAGTTGAGTCCCCATCAAATAGCTTTTTATTTACGTGATCTGGCGGGGGAACTGCATAGCTATTACAATGCTGAACGCGTCCTGGTGGATGATGATCCTACCAAGATGGCTCGCCTTGCATTAATGAGTGCGACACGGCAGGTTTTGTACAATGGCTTGACGTTGATTGGTGTTTCGGCGCCATCAAGAATGTGATGATAAGGATGTATGAGTTCCGTATGATGAAAACTAATGTAAAGCTACCATATAATAGACAATCTGGCGGTACCTTATTGGGTCTTATTATTGGATTGATCTGTGGTTTGGGTATTGCCGTTGTGGTCGCACTCATGATTACCAAGTCACCAATCCCCTTTGTGAATAAAGTCACACATCAGGAGCGCCCTGAGTTGTCACCTGGCCAGGCATCGGATCCTAATCTGCCGTTGTATGGTAACAGGGATACTGTCAAAGATGCGGTGCAGGCACAGGAACCAGCTGCGACTGGTGCTGGATCGAATTCCTCTGATAGTGGTTGGCAGGTGGTATCACCAGATCCAGCTGCAGGTACATCAGGTGATGCGGATGGGAAATGGACCTATTTCCTGCAAGCAGGAGCCTTTGGTACACATGCGGATGCTGAAAATGCACGCGCCAGGCTGGCTTTATTGGGATTTGAGGCAACAGTGTCCGAGCGTCCTTCTGATGCCAACTCGAATACCTTGTATCGAGTACGGATTGGCCCATTTGCGCGGGTAGAGGCAATGAATCAGATGCGCAAAAAATTGTCAGATAATGGAATTGATGCAGCGGTAGTGCGCGTGGCAAAATAAAAATTTGTATACGATGCATAATACATTTCGATTGCTGTAGTTTTTTAATAGTCAAGGAAGGAATATTGATTTATGAGGTTATTTCGCCAAATTTTGGTCGCAGCAAGTATGAGTATTTTTGCTCTTGCTACACAAGCGTCTCCTTCTAATCCAGTAAATGGAGTCGATTATCGTACCCTGCCACAGGCACAACCCACTACTGATGGTAAGAAGGTAGAGGTTTTGGAGTTTTTTTGGTACAACTGCCCACATTGCGCCGCATTTGAAGATGGGATAGTCAATTGGGCTAAAAAACAGGGTGATAAGATTATCTTTAAACAGGTACCAATTGCCTTTAATAAAAACTTCATTCCACAGCAAAAATTGTTTTATACCTTGGAAGCCATGGGTAAATCTGACGAGCTCAATCCCAAGATATTCCACGCCATTCATGTTGAGCGGCAGCGCGTTGATACGGACAAGACAATTTTTGCATTTGTAGAAAAGCAGGGAATTGATATGAAAAAATTCACAGATATCTACAATTCCTTTGACATACAGCAAAACAAGGTACGTCTTGCTGCCAAACTACAGGATGCCTATCAAGTTGATGGCGTACCCCTAGTCGCTATTGATGGTCGTTATGTGACGTCACCGTCTTTGACAGCTGAAACTTTAGTGAACCAGCCTGAATCAATGCTGCAGGCTGCTACTTTGCAGGTAATGGATTTTTTAGTCAACAAAGAGATCGCCGCCAGATCAGCCGAACCTGGTAATAAACCTGCTGCACCTGTCAAGTCGACCAAAAAGAAATAGTGTGTTGGAAAGCTGTGTTGCAAAGTCCGTTTCTCGTGAGGGAGCGGACTTTTGTTTTATGAGCGTCAGCGTTTGAGGAAATATTATGTCAATAGTGGCACTGCAATTATGGTATCGTTATAAGAAACGAGCAGATAGGGCAGGTATGCTGGAAGAGTATTTTATGATGATGACCTTGACCTTATTTTGAGTGCAAGGGACTTACTACGAGGCAGTTTTGAGATGAGCCGAGCATGAAAATAATCTTTGCAGGTACCCCTGAATTTGCTGCAGTCGCTCTTGGCGCCTTGTATGCCGCAGGACATGAAATTCCTTTGGTACTGACGCAGCCTGATCGTCCTGCTGGGCGAGGGATGCAACTGCACGCCTCGCCAGTAAAGCAGGTAGCATTAGCGCATGGTACGCAGGTGGCGCAACCGATCTCGTTACGATTGAATGGGAAATATCCAGAGGTTGCACAGCAGGCACATGATCTTTTATCTAATACTGCACATGATGTCATGATTGTCGCTGCCTATGGGTTGATTTT
>JAATGO010000103.1 GCA_015654605.1 Betaproteobacteria bacterium | reverse complement strand
TGTCTGCTAACAGACCTTTACATGAGCCTGCCGATTTTAAAGGCTTGAAGATGCGTATCCAATCGTCTAAGGTTTTGGATGCGCAAATGCGTGCCTTGGGTGCTAATCCACAAGTGCTTGCATTCTCGGAAGTGTATCAGGTGCTACAGACGGGTGTTGTGGATGGAACAGAGAATCCTCCTTCCAATCTCTACACACAGAAAATGCATGAAGTACAGAAATACGTCACGATGTCCGATCATGGATATCTTGGCTATGCGGTGATCGTTAACAAGAAATTCTGGGATGGCTTGCCATCCGATATTCGTACAGCATTGGAAACTTCCATGAAAGAGGCAACCAAATATGCTAATGCCATTGCGCAGGAAGAAAATGATGCTGCAATGGCTGCTGTGGCGAAGACGGGTAAGACAGAAATTTATCACCTGACAGATAAGGAAAAAGCGGATTGGCGTAAAGCTTTGCTGCCTGTACAAAAACAAATGGAAGATCGTATTGGTAAAGATCTGATTGAAGCGGTCAATAAAGAATCGGCAGCTGTAGGGCAATAATCAATGATTAATTCTTAATAGCAGGAAGCTGGATGGGAAAACCTGTTTGGGCGTAGATAAGAGACATAGTTCGCATATCTTTTAGAGGTTCAGGCAGGTTATTTTAATGAATTGTTTTCCTTTTTGATAAAAAAATCTGCGGTTCTTGCAGTAAGTAGAAAATAAGATTTCATAAAATGCGTTACTGTTATTAAGTAACTTTTATAGAAAAAATACAGAAGCGATCGAGCCAGGGAAAAGGCTGGGATTGGAGACATAATGAAAATTCTCGACCATTTGGAAGAGTGGCTGATTGCATTTCTCATGGCCGCTGCGACGATTATTATTTTTGTCGCAGTCGTGCATCGTTATTTATCCGGTTTACCACTTGGCTGGTTGCAGGATGAGTTGATTAAGATTAATACCAGTTGGGCACAAGAATTATTCATTTATATGTTCGTATGGATGGCAAAATTTGGTGCTGCCTATGGTGTGCGCACAGGCATTCACGTAGGAGTTGATGTCGTTATCAATCGCTTGAATACGCCTTGGTACCGACGGTTTGTGATTTTTGGTTTACTTGCAGGTGCTTTATTTACCGGAATCGTTGGTACATTAGGCGCGCGATTTGTATGGGATATTTCAGAGAGCTCAAGTGTTTCTGAAGTGCTTGAGATACCCATGTGGATAGTCTATCTTGCAGTACCTCTAGGCTCTCTTTTGATGTGTTTTCGGTTTCTGCAGGTGGCATGGATATTTTCTCAAACGGGAGAGTTACCCAAACATGACCATACGTATGTGGAAGGCATTGATGCAGATACCAGCGTATTAGATGTCGAGATCGTAACTACGAATAGCGGCAAAGGAGGACAGATATGAATGCCGCCATCATCTTCATTCTCTTGTTCGGTTTGATGTTGACCGGCATGCCGATTTCTATTTCGCTAGGGCTGACCGTACTGACGTTTCTTTTTGTGATGACAGATGTGCCAATTCAATCGGTGGCACTGAAATTGTTTACTGGAATTGAGAAGTTCGAAATCATGGCGATTCCATTTTTCATTCTGGCCGGTAATTTCCTCACGCATGGAGGTGTTGCGCGACGGATGATTAATTTTGCGACGTCTATGGTAGGCCATTGGTATGGTGGTCTGGCATTGGCAGGTGTCGTGGCATGTGCATTATTTGCTGCTGTGTCTGGATCATCTCCGGCAACAGTGGTGGCAATTGGTTCGATCATGTTGCCAGCGATGGTGAAGCAAGGGTTTCCAAAAAGGTTTGGTGCGGGTGTGATTACCACATCAGGGGGATTGGGAATATTGATCCCGCCTTCTATTGTTATGGTCATGTATTCTGTATCGACCAATACTTCGGTGGGACGGTTATTCATAGCGGGCGTTGTTCCAGGTTTGATATTGGCATTTATGCTGGGGATGACAACCTGGTACTTAGCACGTAAAAATGATTATCCACGGTTGAAGAGGGCTAGTTGGACAGAACGGTTTGTGGCATTTCGTAAAAGCGGTTGGGGCTTGTTTCTCATCGTGATCGTGATGGGTGGGATCTATTCCGGCATTTTTACGCCAACGGAGGCGGCAGCTATGGCTGCTGTTTACGCCTTTATTGTCGCAGTTTTTGTGTATAAAGACATGAGTCTTAAGCAGGTGCCAAAAGTACTGTTGGACTCTGCCGCGATGTCGGCAATGTTGCTATATATCATCACCAATGCAGTATTGTTTTCTTTTTTGGTGACCAGTGAAAATATCCCACAGGAAATGGCAGCAACGATCACTGGCAGTGGACTTGGTCCGATTACTTTCTTGCTGGTAGTTAATGTCATTTTATTGTTGGCAGGAAATGTCATGGAGGCATCATCGATCGTGCTGATCATGGCTCCTATACTGTTTCCAGTCGCGGTGAAGCTCGGCATTGATCCGGTACACTTTGGGATATTAATTGTGGTGAATATGGAAGTGGGAATGTGTCATCCCCCTGTTGGCTTGAACTTATATGTTGCTTCGGGAATTACTAAAATGGGAATTTCCGAATTAACTATTGCGGTCATGCCCTGGTTATTGACGATGTTGGTATTTTTGGTATTGGTCACATATGTTCCCGCAATTTCATTGTGGCTTCCCAATCTTCTTTACAATTAGCATGTGGGGTATATGGCGATATGGGAAATGTCATGGCATGCGTAAATTTATTTTGAAAAAGGACTATTCATTTTCTAAATCTGCTGCTAGAGTGCGATGATCTAGCTCATAGTGGTGGTAGTGGGCCGACCTGGATATGTAGAGGAAATAGGAAGTACATAAGCGGGATCAAGACCGTGGTGTGAGGAGGCGCATATTCAAGCGAAACTGTTTAAACAGGCAGAGTATG
>JAATGO010000395.1 GCA_015654605.1 Betaproteobacteria bacterium | reverse complement strand
CGTACATAATGGCTGACAACATGTCGCGCCCTTGATCATCGCTTCCCAGAATAAAAGTAAACTGACTATCCAAAGAAGTTTTTCCCGGCGCCAAGCTCGAATCCATGATATCCAGCTGCGCCAGATCATAAGGATTTTGAGGCGCCAACATGGGAGCTAAAATAGCAATTAGCACAATTAACAACAGCATAAAAAATCCGACAGTAGCAATTCTGCTACTGAAATAATCACGTAAAAACCGCCGAAATGGGCTATCTTCCTGCCAGAGCTTGCTGTTTTCCAAAAATTTTCTGTGCATGTTTATCCTTTTGATTCTGACAGTAGCACGCGTGGATCCAGTAAGGAGTACAACACATCAACGCACAGGTTAAGGAAAATAAAAATCACGACAATGAGTGACAGGAACGCCACGATCACCGGTCTATCAAGGACACGGATCGAATCAATCAGTAATTTCCCGACTCCTGGCCAAGCAAAAATAGATTCCGTCACGATGGAAAAAGCAATAATGGAACCAAACTGCAACGCCACTACCGTGATAATAGGGATCAGTATATTTTTCAAAACATGGATACCAATAATACGACGAGTACGCAGGCCTTTAGCGCGCGCAAACCGAATATAGTCCTGTAGTAATGCCTCTTGTGTACCTGACCGCGTCAGACGAATAATCAGTGCGATGTTGAACAATGCCAGATTCAATGCTGGCATAAATAAATGTTTCAGACCATCCCAGGTCAAAAAGCTCACCGGAACACCAAACAATGACACAGTCTGCCCACGCCCTCCCGTTGGCAACCATCCAAGCTCAACTGAAAATAGCATAATCAACATCAATCCCACCCAGAAAGTCGGCAAAGAAAAACCAAGTATGGATACCGACATAATCGTCTTGCCTGCGATGCCACGCGGTTTCAAACCAGCCCACAATCCCAATGGGATGCCAGCCACAATCGCCATGAGAATAGCGGTTACCGCCAATTCCATGGTCGCTGGCAAACGCTCCAAAATCAGTCCTAATGCAGGAGTCGCATAGACAAAAGAACGACCCATATCTCCCATGAGCGCATTCTTGAGAAAATAAAAATATTGCACCAATAAAGGTTGATCCAATCCAAAAGCAGCGATGACACGTGCTCGCTCCATCTGATCTGCATCCGGACTGATCAGAATGTCGATCGGATTACCAATGGCGTATACACCAGCAAATACTAATAGTGACATCAGCAACAATGCACCAATACTTTGCATGACCCTACGAATAATAAATACGAGCATCGTAACTATCTATCTGAAAATAAAATACAACACGGATACCGTCAGTGGCAGCATCTCGTCGATGCACAAGGCCCATATTCTCTATCATTTAATTTTGTTGCCGCAACATATTACAGAACATTTTCGCTATGGATGATAATGTTCCATTTTTTCTCGTCACAATCCCGTATTGCTCTATACGTGTCTTCATATGCACCGGCAAGATGCAAAGCATCTGCTTTGCTGCAAAAAAATGGGCAATTTCAAGCGGCATGACAGCAACACTAATCGAATGCGCCAACAACGTCACTGTCACAAATGGAGATGCTGTTTCAATAATGTTTCCCGGTACTTGCAAACCTTCGAGCTTGAATTCATGCTCGATCCAAATACGCATTGGCATATTGTTTGTGTAGAATATCCATTGACCCTCCTTCAATTCTTGCAAGCGCACCTTGGCAGCCTGTGCCAGTGGATGATCCATACTCGCCACGATACACATGGGTTCGCCGCGTAATATTTCGTAATGATAAAGTTGTGGCTGGGAACTCACCGAAGCGCGCCCAACCATCATATCAATCCGCCCCTGATCCAACAAAATCAATTGTCTGGCACTGGTATCCTCGTGAATTTCTATCGACGCATCCGGCTGTATCTCTCTCAATCTTGCCATGGCACGCATCACCAACGGCACTGCTCCCATAATAGTCCCTATTGATAACCGCCCTCCACGACCACTTAACATTCCCTGTAGTTCGTCGCGTAAATGACTGATATCACTTTGAAACAGGCGTGCATAGCGAATCACACAACGGCCCAACTCAGTCGCTTCGATTCCACGTGAAGAACGATCAAACAATTGTACGCCCAGCACTGACTCCATTTCATGCAGTGCCTTAGTAGCTGCCGGTTGCGTCATATGCATTGCTTCGGCTGCTTTGTGTAAAGATCCTTGCTCTTCTAGCGCCGTCAACAAGGCAACTTGCCGAAATCT
>JAATGO010000084.1 GCA_015654605.1 Betaproteobacteria bacterium | reverse complement strand
TCGACGGTATGCCGCGCGTGACATTATCTATTTGGTTGGGGGGAGGGATGATAATGCGCATCATCGATTACTGGATATTTCCTGCAGTGCCTTGTTGGAAGGAGCCAATCGCCTTGACCGGCATCGTAATTATCTACGCTATGAGCAGTTCCTCATGCAGCAATGGCAAATACCTGTACAGCGACAGGAAGCAGAAATACCAGGAGCGGGGCATAAAGCGGAAGATATATTTACCTCAGAGCTGGCAATCCAAAAAATCTTCAGTATGGATGGCATGGAAAGCATGAAAAAATAAAAGAGGAAAAATAATCTTCCTTGTTAACGCGTATGAACACACGGACACATGATGCCGCATCAGTTTCCGATCATGAAGGTATTCATGCCGCTTGTAGAAAATGTGGTCCAAAATCGAGCAACACATCACGCACCAGAGAAGCGGTACTTGGGCAATGTAATTTGTCTTTGATACTGGCACGATGTACATCGACAGTTTTGACACTAATATTCAGCTCTCGTGCAATTTGTTTGCTAGAGGCTCCCAGGATGACTTTTTCTAGAATTTCTCGTTCACGCGTGGTGAGAGTTTTTAAGCGTGTGCGCAAAAGTTTCTTACGTTCTCGTGCCTGCTGATTATTTTCCACATGTTTGAGCGTCATCTGAATACGCTCCAACATTTGTTGTGAATTGTATGGTTTTTCAAAGAAATCGACAGCCCCATTTTTCAGGGCACGTACTGACATGGGGATGTCGCCATGTCCGGAAACAAAAATAACAGGGATTTCTGCACCCATGGCATTGAGCCGTTCCTGCAACTGAAAGCCGCTGATTTCTGGCATACGGGCATCAAGAATCAAACAGCTTTGGCTATGTGCATCATAGGCCTTTAGAAAGGCTTCTGGCCCTTCAAAGCATTCTGTACGAATGTTAACCGAACTGAGTAACCAGGCCAGTGAGGTACGCACAGCATCGTCATCATCAACGATATACACTACGGGGGAATTGGTATCCATCATCATCCAGTCAAGAATTATTAGAAATCATTTCATCAATAGGCATGAGATGCGTTTTAGATATACGCACAATCAGATATGACGCATAGCTAAAATATGAGCAAGAATTGCGCCAGAATGCAGACGTTTTTGCAACATATCAATGCGTAGAAAACATGGGAGGAAAATCCATCACGACGGAGGTTTATTGCACAATGATGGGGAAAAAATGTGCAATAAAGCAAGGAAATGCAGATGATCTTGGGATGCTACGGATATAGACGGGTGTTTGTGGCGTCGGTCTAGGTAAAAACCCTTAGACGGATAACAGAATAGCCTTGTATTTCTAGCGCTAGGCTGAATTGTTTGCATAGTGCACTTGCTTTATTCTGGAGACATATTCACCATCAGATGTCACATTTTAGTGCTAGTAGGAGCGTACGGCTCTGGGTGAGACAGGAAGATGACTGTCATTACCAAGAGTACAAAGTCAAGAAAGGTAGGAGCAAAGTATGGGTGCCACTGGCGCTAGTCATTATCAAGGTTTGACGCAAGAGAAAATCGAGTTTCGCAATGCTATGGCACATTTGCCGGCAGCTGTCAGTATCATTACTACTAACGGCCCTGCTGGGCGTTGTGGAATCACTGCGAGTGCAGTTTGTTCTGTCACGGATTCTCCGCCAACGATTCTGGTCTGCATTAATCGTCATAGCGCGATGCATGATGTTTTCAAGAAAAATGGACAGTTATGCGTGAACGTTCTCAGTGATGAGCAGGAGCAGTTGGCGTTGCATTTCTCAGGTGTTACCAAGGTAGCGATGGAAGACCGCTTTTCCTGGGAGGTATGGGAAGAGGATGGAGGTTTGAGGCAACCTGCATTAAGTGGTGCGCTCGTTAAATTACAAGGCCGTATCGCTGAATGCAAAGAAGTAGGTTCGCATTCAGTGATGTTTGTGGAACTGAGCAGCATTGAAGTCAGCGAGGAGAAAGATAGTCTGATTTATTTTAATCGCCTGTTTCATAAGGTTAAGCGGATACAGTTATAAGAGTAATCTGACGGTATTGCTTATAGCGAGTTGAATACGAGGCTGGTTTTTCTTGAAAATGAGGAGAGCTAGCCTTTTTGTTTTTCGTAATAATGTTATCGATATAGACTAGATAAAATAAGGGGGAGTAAAAGGATCCTTCTTGCTACTAGAACTCGTGTCATCAATAGGAATGAGATGTTGTTAATGACTTCATCACTGTCATGGCGATAGAAGAATGTTATAGATCCAGAATCAGTATTTCTGTTTTTGCGCGAGAGACACAAGTGCAGATTTGATCATTGGCAGCTTTTTCTTTTTTTGATAGACAATTGTCGCGATGATCCGGTTCTCCTTCCAGTAAGGGAACAATGCAAGTACCGCAGATTCCTTCGCGACAGGATGTGTCGATAGTGACTCCAGCTTGTGCCAGTACATCTACGATCGGGATACCAACAGGAACTTGCAGTATCTGACCAGAACTAGCGAGCTTGATAGCAAAGGGACTATCTGTATTTGTGCCTTGTGAATCATTGGCTGTTGTTGCCTGAAAGTGTTCCAGATGGATTGCCTCTTCCGGACGATTGCGTGTAGCAACAGCAACGACTGCATCCATGAATGGTGCAGGACCGCAGGTGTAGACGTGTGCTTGTGGATCGGCCGCGTCCAAGCAGGTTCGCAGATAGTGTTCCATATCAGAACTCTGCACGCCATAGTGGAAGCGTACTTTCCCAGAAAATAATGGACTGTCCAGTAAGTTGACAAAGGCAGCATGTTCACGTGCACGGACGAAATAATGAAGTGTAAATTTTTTATGCTGGGCTAGCAGTTGATATGCCATGCTGAGTAATGGCGTGACGCCGATACCAGCACCAAAAAGAATATGTTCTGATGCCTTGTCATCTAGTGCGAACAGGTTCCGTGGTATGCCAACTTCCAGTTCGCTACCTATTTGTACGGCATCATGTAATGCTGCTGATCCACCACGAGAATCGAGCTCTTTTTTTACTGCGATCGTGTAGGAGTAGACATCAGATAATGGACCGCACAAGGAATACTGACGAATAAGGCCGCTAGGGCCGACAACATCGATGTGTGCTCCAGGGGTATATCGCGGTAAGGCGGCGCCATCTGCACTCACCAGTCGGAATGAGCGAATATCACTTGTTTCGTCAATGATTTCTTGTACGGTTAATTTCATTGTACTGTTGTATGGAGTAAGTGGTAAATCAAATTGGTACTATCAATAACACTACAAAAGAAAGCCGATGGCGTTTAAGCTATCTTCAGAATTGATAAGACGTATGATTTTTTGCTCCAGTTTAAGAGATTGGTTTGGTGTGACACGCAGCCGATGTGTCAGATTGGCCGCAAAAATGGTATGGGTCTGACGCTTATAACCAATGATAACTTGTGCTGAGTTGACTTCAATAGTGGTGTCTGTTGCTGATGCCAAAGTAAAACGTGACACCGTGCGTACGGTACTGGAGGCATCAACAGCAGACATGGCGAAACCTGATGTCAGACGTTCAATGCGCAGCTTGCGCATTTTTGCATTATCGTAAGCATAATTGAGTTGTGCTGCAAAGTCAGTTGCATCAGGATCAATGGGGATCACGTAGGTACCATCATCAGTCCATAGGTTTGACCATGTAAGATAATCTTTACGATCCAGTAATTCTGCTTCTTTCCAGATGAAAGTAATAGCTTGGGCCAATGGTGCTGACAGACCCTGCAAGTTATCGGTATTATTCATTATTTCTCCATCATCCTTTTCCACTTATCATATGCTGCGCGCATCCCTGTTTCGTCTGTTGAATGTGACACTTTGTCACCGTTGGTGTCGACCCATTCGCGATTGAGACCACGGTTCACCAGAATAGGAATATCGCGGCCAGCGTATGAACCAATTTGAACACGTTCCCATGCTTCGGCATCATCAGGGCTACCAAAACCTAATGGACCTTGAAAGTGTTCATGAATACGCAGACGTTCACGATTGGCAATTTCAGGCCCGCCATCCATACCTAATGCAATGTGACGGATTTGTGTTTCGCCGACGGAGACGGGATGCAATACCCGAAAAAATGACATGGACATAGCCACATTCGGGAAGAGATTCAGATTGAATCCGGCACCATGCAGCGAGCGTACGATACGACGTACTTTTTCTGGAGGCATTTCTTTAGAAAGCTCTTCGATGATATGGCTAAAACGGTCTTGTAATTGTTCGCTACCATCATCGATATCAAGATCAACATGCTCAGGAACCATGATCATGACACTGTGACCATTTCCCAAAGAGCGAGTGATCGATTGATCATCCGTCATGAAGGACAGCATTTCCGAGGTTTGGCTATCCACTGATTGTAGGAATGTTTTGTGTACGACCGGAAAATGATAGCCATCAGTGGTATTTTCCAGTTGTATTTTCCAGTTGCCATTAAAGGAAAATTTATGTTCCCCTTGTATTTTAATAGGATAACCAGCACCTTGTTTCATGAACAGATCAATCCACTGTCTGGCATTGCCAAGGTGATCTTCAAGAGATTCAATTTCCTGATTAAAGCTGGCAAAAATCATCCCGGCGTAGATTCCTACGCGAAGGCTACCGAGTGGCAGATCTGCTTTTTCTACTACATCTTCGTACCCTTCTGGATAAGGCAGACCACGTAGTTTTCCATCCAGGCCATAGGACCAACTATGGTATGGACAGGTGAAACCAGTAGCATTTCCTTTGTGTTTTTCGCAGACGGTTGCGCCACGGTGACGGCAACGGTTTTCCAAAACATTGATCTTTCCACTGCGATCGCGTACGACAATGACAGGTTGGCGACCAATCATGGCCACCTTGAAATCACCAGGTTGGCGGATTTCACTTTCATGCGCGACCCATACCCAGGTTTTATAAAAGATTTTCTCCATTTCTACTTCGAAAATCGCAGGATCTGTGTAGAGTGATGGATCGACAGCAGCACCTTGTACCAGGTTGGCATATGACGAGTCCGGTGTTCTAGAATGGAAGCGTAATGGGGCATTCATTGTATTCTCCAAATAGGGGGACTGTTGGTATAGTTCATGTCAAAAGATGTTTTAGGGATTGCTCAAGATGCAGACCAAGAGCACATAGTGTTTCATCCTCGCCTTTGCGCCCGACGAGTTGCAAGCTGGCACGCAATGCATTAGCAGCGATTGGTACGGGGATACTGATGGCCGGATGCCCACTCAGATTAAAAGGACGTACCAGCGAACTCATGGCAATAACAGAGGCGCCGTTGCGCACGTCTTCCAATGTTGGAGGAAGTTGCGGCAGACTAGGTAACAATAAGGCATCAGCAGTTTGTAATGCCTGGTCGACTTCTGCGCTG